>CAJXXJ010000333.1 GCA_913062745.1 uncultured Phaeodactylibacter sp. | reverse complement strand
TTGAGCCAGCAGAGGGATTCGAACCCCCGACCCGCTGATTACAAATCAGCTGCTCTGGCCAACTGAGCTATGCTGGCATAACTATACGGCTGATAACAACCGTGACTTAACTCATTCTGCGGATTTCAAAAGTCGCTTTGCATTACCGCGGGCAGGCGAACCAACCCGTCCTGAAAAATGCCCCGCAAATATACGCGATTCCGTAAAACCTGCAAGGAAGCGACTACTTTTTTCTGATGCATTTTTACATCCTGCTGAGATCATTTTCTCAAAGCGATTGCAAAGATATACTTTTTGCCGGTAATGAGCAAGGCACTGCTCTTTTTTTCAAAATTTTGTTCCCGCTGCTGCTCTGTTGCTGCCAAAGCTGACTTCCCGTAACGAAAAAGGCCGGAGAAATTGCTTCCCCGGCCTCCTTTGCGCTGCCTTGAGTACTGCTTTAAGAGGTCTGCTCCCGCAGGCGGTCTTTATACTTCAGCAACTGCCGGCGCAGTGCGGAAGCAGCGCTGTCTACGGATGATTCAAATGTCTTGGCTGATTCTTTGGCTACAAGGGTGTCTCCGGGGACGCTCAGGCGCAACTCTGCGATCTTATCCTTGATCTGCCCGGAGTTTTCCAGTTTCAGGGTAACGTGCGCTTCGATGATACGGTCGAAATACTTTTCCATCTTCTGCAATTTCTGCTCGATGAAATCAATCAACTTCTGGTCGGCTTTGAACGATACTGATTCGGTGTGGACTTTCATAATCTTTCCTTTTTAAGTCAATCAATAATGTGGTAATGATGAGCACGGGCTAGGCAGCGTCATCGTCGCCCGCACTTGGGTGTGCCTGTTGGTATACCTGCCTCAGCCGCTCGATCGAATTGTGGGTATAAATCTGCGTGGAGGCCAGGCTTGAATGGCCGAGCAGCGCTTTGATGGCGTTGAGCTCGGCTCCGTTTTCCGAAAGGTGCGTAGCAAAGGAATGCCGCAGGGCGTGAGGGCCCCGGCGCTCATTGTTACTTACTGTTGCCAGGTATTTGCTGACTATATTATAGACTAGTTTGGGGTACATCGGCTTGCACTGATTGCTCAGGAAGACCGCCTGACTGCCGCCGCTGCACTGCTCTGCCCGCAGGCGGATGTACGACTGCAGCTCGCTAAGCACCGCTGGCCCGAGCGGAATAAGCCGCTCCTTGTTGCCTTTGCCGCGCACCAGAAGCCGCTGCCGCTCAAAGTCGAGGTCTTCCAGCTGCAGCCCGATCAGTTCGGAGCGCCGCATGCCGGTACTGTATAACAACAGCAGGATCATGCGGTCCCGCTGCTGCTCGAACCCATCATCAAAGTGGATATCTTCGAACAGCCGCTGCAGCGCTTCCTGTGAGAGCGAGGCAGGGAGCCGTTTCGGCAGCTTAGGCGCTGAGACTCTTAAGCTCGGGTCCTCGCTGAGCAGCTGCCGTTTAAGCAAAAAACGGAAGTACGCCTTGATGGTGGACAGCTTACGGGTAACAGTACGGGGCTGCCGGCCCAGCGTAATGAGGTGCACGATAAAAGAGCGGATGTGGTGGTGCTTCACTTCCGGCATTTTCACGTTGCCGCATTCCTCTTCCAGGTACGCCATAAACTGCTGCAGGTCTTTACGATAAGCGGTTATGGTATGCGGGGAGAACCTTTTTTCGTACTCGAGGTACTGCAGGAAGGAAGCTACTTTCATTGGCTGGATTTACGATCTATAAGCATCAAGTTAGGGAGAATCGCAGAATTTGTCAAATAATTTTTACTTTGACCTCTGGCTTAAACCATTCAAGTTACCCATGGCAAAAGAGAAAAAGGAAAAGCACTTTGTGCAGCCGCCGGTTTATCCGGGAGGCCCGAAGGCAATGAAAGAGTTCATTTCCAAAAACTTACGCTATCCGAAGAAGGCGCTGCAGGAAAAAGTGGAGGGCATGGTGGCGCTGAAATATGCAATAGACCACAAAGGCGAAGTGGTGGATACCAAGATCGTCTCCGGCCTGGGAAGCGGCTGCGATGAGGAAGCCGCGAGGCTGGTGCGCAGCCTGAAGTTCCGGGTGCCCAAACAGAAGCGCCCGGGCAAGGTGGTTTTTCATAAAAACATCAAAATCCACTTTCGGCTGCCGAAGCAAAAGCCTAAGGAACAGTCGCAGCAACTACAGTACAACATCACCCCTACCCCTCCGGCCAAGGACAAGCCTGCGCCGGACAAGGAAGGGGGCAGCTATACTTACACGATCAGCTTTTGACGGAGCGCTTCACTGCAGCTCCGGGAGGAGGCTACTGCAACTGCCGCAGGTAGAGCTGAATGGTATTTTGCAGGCCGAAGTACAGCGCATCTGAAATCAGGGCGTGCCCGATGGAGACTTCCAGCAGGCCCTCTACATGCTCTTGGTAGTAGCGCAGGTTCTGCAGGTTGAGGTCGTGCCCGGCGTTGATGCCCAGCTCAAGAGACTGTGCTACACGGGCAGCTTCAGTATGGGGGGCTACCGCTGCTTCCGGATTTTTGGCGTAAGCCTTTGCATAGTCACCAGTGTACAGCTCAATACGGTCGGCACCTACCGATTTTGCGCCTTCTACCATGCCGGGAACCGGGTCGACGAAGATAGATACCCGGATGCCCAAATCATGAAGCTGCTGCGTAATATCCGTCAGGAAGTCTTTGTGCCGCACGGTATCCCATCCCTGATCAGAGGTCAGTACATCCGGGCTGTCGGGTACAAGGGTAGCCTGGGTGGGAGGATGGTCGGTGAGCAATTGCATAAAACGCTCGGTGGGGTTGCCTTCTATATTGAACTCCGTAGTGTTGACTTCCCGCAGCAGGGGGATGTCGGAGTAGCGGATGTGCCGCTCGTCCGGCCGGGGGTGCACCGTAATGCCCTGGCCGCCGTACGCTTCGCAGTCTTTGGCAATCTGTACCAAATCCGGCAGGTTGCCTTCACGGGAATTGCGGATCAGGGCGACTTTATTGATATTTACGCTTAAACGGGTGTGCATTTGGGTTGGCTTTTGATTTTGGGGTAAAACAACATCCGGCGGGCGGAGTTGTGAACAGCGCGGCCAAATGACATATATAATGGTATATTGCCGAAAATTATGCTAAGCCCGGAACGGAGGAGTCCGGGCGCCTGCACGAGGCACGGGTGTACCGATAAGTACAGGCACAGGCAGGCAGTCAGGCCCTGATTACAATCGTGCAAACCACTTCGTCGTCGGAGTATCCTATATTCGCCGGGCTATGGCAGCCCGGGCAACATCGCAAATAAACGTATGGACCTCTTACCCAACAATAACCGGGAAGGTTTTTCCCCATTTGGCATCTTTCTGCTGTTGCTGATTCTGTTGTTCCTGGGCAGCGCGATAGGCAGCGGGCTCGGTTTTCTGCTCGGTATGTATATGGATTATGACCTGACCGAATCCATAGCTTCTTTTAATGAAAACAGCCCGGCCCGCGAGCGCAACTTCATCCGGGTGGTCAACCTATTTAATCAGTTATTCACCTTTACGGTGCCGGCGCTGATTTTGGGGTATATCGTCCGGCGCTCGGAATGGCCGCGCTTTTTCCTGCTGCACCGTTCTCCGGGCCCTGCGGTTTACGGCGCCGGGGTGTTTTTCATCTTCGGCGTTTTCCTGCTGTCGCTGACCGGCTACTGGCTCAATCAGCAGCTGCCGCTGCCGGACTGGGCAGGCAGTATGGAGGAAGGGGCTGCCCGGCTGACCCGCGGCCTGCTGGTTATGGATTCTGCCGGCGAGTTTTTGCTGACGCTGTTGGTGGTAGCCGTGCTGCCGGCGATCGGGGAAGAGCTCGTGTTCCGGGGCGCGCTGCAACGGCAATTCCGGCTCAGCACCGGTAATCCACTGCTGGCCATATGGCTCTCTGCGTTGATTTTCAGTGCTTTTCACCTGCAGTTTGCGGGCGTGCTGCCCAGGATGTTGCTGGGAGCCGGGCTGGGCTACCTTTACTACTGGACGCGCAGCCTTTGGGTGCCTATAGTAGCCCACTTTCTGGTCAATGGCATGCAGATTATAGTAACCTTCGTACAGCGCGAGGAGATGGCTCAACCGGAAGAGCTTAGCTTCAGCCCGGGCGCTACGGCGCTGGGAGCAGGCCTGGTTGCCGTATTCAGTCACTATCTTTACCAGCATTTTCAGAAAAATATAAAAGCAGCGGAGAAGGGAGCCTCCCCGGAAGCATCATAATCAACAGCAATATGAGTAGCCTACTGCAGCGCGCCACCACGGGTTTTTTGTTTGTATTGGTCATCGTACTGGGCATATACGGAGGAGCGATCACCTCGATCCTGCTTTTTGCCATCATCGACTGGCTCTGCCTGCGGGAGTTTCTCGGCCTGGTCCTGTCCCGCAACCACCGCCGGGATATTGTGCGGCGGGTGCTGGGCATCGGATTTGGCTTACTCCCCTATTTATTTGCCACGGTGCTGCAGCTTAACCTGGTGCCCAACCGGGAATCCTTTATTGCTATTGCAGCTATTTTGTTTTTCCCTTTTGTTTTTATCTCCTTCATCTACGAACTGTACACCAAATCAGACCGCCCGTTTTCCAATGTCGCTTTCATCGTGCTGGCTATGGTCTATATCGGCGTGCCCTTCGGGCTGGTGCCCTTCATCGCCTTTGTGGACGGAGAGTATTTCCCCAACCTCATCTTTGCCCTGCTGGTGATGAACTGGATGAACGACAGCGGCGCCTACCTGGTGGGGTCCCGGATCGGGCGAACCCCGCTATTCCCGAGTATATCTCCTAAAAAGACGTGGGAAGGCTCTCTGGGCGGCATGGCGGCTACCCTGCTCGCAAGCTTGCTGATTTGCCAGGTATTCACGGAGCTGCGGCTGATCGATTGGATTGTGCTGTCGGTGATCGTGGTGGTCTTTGGCTCCCTGGGCGACCTGGTGGAGTCTATGCTTAAGCGCAGCGTGAAGATTAAAGATTCCGGTTCTCTGCTGCCGGGGCACGGCGGCATGCTTGACCGCTTTGATGCCTTCATCTTTCTGCTGCCGTTCGCTACGGCCTACCTACTGTTGATTCGCTAAAC
>CAJXXJ010000332.1 GCA_913062745.1 uncultured Phaeodactylibacter sp. | reverse complement strand
TATCGAGCCGGATTCCCTGACGGTAATCATTACCAATGAAGTGGAGGTGGATCTGGACTTCGGAGAAGAGCATCAGGTGCAAGCCGCCGTGAATATTCCGGAAGAGGAGCTGGCCAATATTCAGTGGACAGGAGGCGTAGATTCCACTATGTCCTGCATCGATTGCCTGCGCCCCCTCATCCGGCCGCTGCGCACTGCAGACTATTTCCTGGAAGTGGTCAGCGAGAACGGATGTAGGGACAAAGCAAGGCTGCGCATCTACGTCAACCGCGAGAAACCGATCTACGTACCCAATGTCTTCTCGCCGAACGGAGATGGCTCTAATGACCGCTTCTACATCTTCTCCCGCGAAGGCGTAGTCGAAGAAATACAGAGCTTCCAGGTATTCAACCGCTGGGGAGAGACGGTATTTGAAGTGTACGGCTCCCAGCCAAACGATCCGCTGTCCGGCTGGGACGGCAGCTTCCGCGGGGAGCTGATGAACGGTGCCGTGTTCACCTGGTATGCGGAAATTGAATTCATCGATGGCACAGTAGAGCTCTTTAAGGGAGACGTAACCCTGCTGCGCTAATCAAATATTTGCCCCAAGCGGCAATTCGGAGGCCTGCCCCTTCTCACGGAAGCGGCAGGCTTCCTTATATCGGGGTGGCAACAAAAAAAATACTGCCGCGTTTTTTATAAAAATCCATTATTCAAAAGCTATGATAAGATCACTGCCTATACTCCTCCTGCTCTCGGTCCTGTTTACTCAATGCACTTATACGGAAAAAGTCCGCGACGGCCGTACCGCTATTGACGTCAAGCAATACGCTGTGGCAGTCGACATGCTGAAAAAAGAATATGATAAATCAAAAAGCCGGGTGGAAAAGGGCAAACTGGCCTTTATGCTCGGCGAGGCCTACAAAAACCTGAATCAAAGCGAGCAGTCTATCAACTGGTACCGCATTGCCTATAACAACCAGTACGGCTACGAATCCTTGCGCGAGTACGCCTATGCCCTCAAGCGGGCGGAGCGCTACGACGAAGCTAAGGCTGCTTTCAAAGATTTGGGCATAGAGATCGGTAGCCCCTACGAGTACCGGCGTGAAATCGCCGCCTGCGAAATTGCCCAGGGCTGGAAGGAGCTTACGCCCGAATACGAAATAGAAGTGCTGCCGTTCAACTCCAGCCGGGCAGAGTACGCACCCGTCCTCTACAAAGACAATCAGCTCGTCATCACTTCCGACCGGGCCACGAGCACCGGAGACGACACCTACAACTGGACTGGCAATTCATTCTCTGACCTCTACCTGGTAGATCTGCAGTCCAATCAGGTATCTGGTTTTGACCCTCAGCTCAATACCACTGACAACGAGGGGACAGCCGTATTTACGGCAGACTATTCAGAGATGTACTTCACCCGCTGCTACGGCGGCGGCAAATACGAAGAAGACCACTGCAAAATCCTGGTCAGCAAGAATCAGGGCAACAGCTGGAGCGTGCCGGAGCCGCTGCCATTCGTGGAAGACGGCGTCAACTACGGCGGCCCTTCCGTCTCGGCGGACGGCCAGGAACTGTATTTCTCCAGCAACCACCCCGATGGCTGGGGTGGGCATGACATTTATGTCTCGAAGCGGCAGGACGATGGCAGCTGGGGCCCTCCGCAGCTGATGACCCGGGTAATCAATACGGAAGGAGATGAAAAGTTCCCGCACATTGACCAGGACACCCTCTACTTTTCCTCTGACAGCCACACCAGCATGGGCGGTTTGGATGTATTCCGTTCTTACAAACTGGAAGGAAGAGGCTGGTCCTCCCCTTATAACCTGAAGCCCCCTGTCAACTCCGGTAATGATGATTTTGGCTTTATCATCGACCGTAAAACGCCGGCCGCGGAGGAAGACATTATTGCCACCGGTTACTTTACCTCCCGTCGGGAAGATGGCATCGGCAACGACGATATCTACCGCTTCGTGCGGCGCACACCGCCGGAAGAGCCCGAAGTGGTGGAAGAAGACCCCGCGCCGAAAGAAGAGGACTACAAGCTACTGCTGACCGGCTACGTACTGGAGAAAATCTACTCCGTGCCTACTGACCCGAACAGCGACATCCTTGGCCGCAGGCCTTTGCAGGGGGCGAGTGTAAAGATTGATTTTGGCCGCAAGGAAGACAAGATTACTGTTGGAGAGGACGGGCGCTTTGAGCTGGAGCTCGAGGAAAATACCGATTATGATTTCCTCGCATCCATGTCCGGCTACCTCAATAATGCCGAACAGTTCTCTACCAAAGGCATCGGGCGAGACCCGAATAACCCCGTGCAGGAGTTTGAAATCGAAATTGTGCTCGACCGCATCTTCATCGATCAGGAAATTCAGCTGGAAAACATCTATTACGACTTCGACAAGGCGGACATCCGGGCGGACGCACAGCCTACGCTCAACGAGCTGGCCCGCAACCTGGAGCTCAACCCGGATATCCGCATACAGCTTGGATCGCATACCGACTGCCGGGGCAGCGCGCGCTACAACGAAGACCTGTCGCAGCGCCGGGCCCAATCTGCGGTCAACTACCTGATTGAAAAAGGGATCGACCCCGCGCGCCTCCTTGCCCGCGGATACGGGGAAAGCGAACCGGCGGTAGACTGCATCTGCAACCGATGTACAGAAGAGGAACACCAAACCAACCGGCGGACGACATTCAAGATTCTGGAATAAGCTTATTGCTTTTGCACCGGAGCCGCGTACAGCAGTTGCCCGTCCCCGATCAGTTGGAGGAAGTAAATGCCGGCAGGCAATCCCTGCAGCGATAGTTGGTAGTCGATCTGCCGGTAATTGCCGAGTTGCTCCCGGCGCAGCAGTTGCCCCTGTGCGTTGCTCAGTATCACCTCCGCAGTGAACGGCCGTTCTAAGGCCCCGCGCAGGAAGAGCGTCGATTGCACCGGATTGGGGAACAGCTTCAGCTCGAGCACATCGCTCACCTGATAGCTGCTGACCACCTGCTCTTCAGCTTCCGTGACACACCCCTGCTCATCAGTTACGGTGAGCAGGTATTGCCCCTCCTCCACCGCTATAGTATCCGCCGTTTGCCCGGTGTTCCACAGCAAGGCGTAGGGCGGAGTACCGCCGCTGATATCCGCAGTAGCCTGCATGCCTTCACCTCCTTCCGCCAGCAGTACAATTTCGACGGCCAGGCTGTCCGGCTCCGGTAAGACAACGGGGAAGCTGCGCTGACAGTTATTCTCATCCGTCACCCGCAACTGATAACTGCCGGACGGCCGCATGATCAGGCTGTCCGCCATACTAGTCAGGAGGTTGCCGTTGTAGCTCCACTGATAGGAATAAGGGGGAACACCCCCGCGGGCATCCGCACGTATCGCGCCATCACTGAACCCGTAGCAACTGACCGAATCCAGCGATAGCTCGGCTACCAGCAAGCTATCCGGCTCTGTGAGGGTGTAGGGCTCAAAAACTTGCGTACACCCAACCGCATCAGTCACCGTGAGCTGATAATCTCCGGCTGCCAAATTATTGATGCTCACACTTGTAGCACCATTGTTCCAAGAGCTCGAGTAAGGCGGTGCCCCACCCATAAGCGCCAGACTGATGGCTCCATTCTGCCCGCCCCGGCAGGCCACATGCTGCAGTTGCACCATCGTATCGCGGATCTCCGGATACAGGCTGACTATGTTGCCATTAAGCGTAGCGCTGCAGCCCCGGTCATCCACTACCAGGGCTTTGTACTGCCCCTGCGATACGCCGATCAGGTCTGCTTCATTGCTAATGACTACATTATTGTCATCGCAGTCCCTCCAAACGTAATTGTAGGGTGCTGTACCTCCCTGTGTGCTCGTAAAGATTGCCCCGGTTTCGCTGCCAAAGCACAGGATATGCCGTGTACTGTCTCTTTTGAAAAACAAGGGAGCCGGTTCCTGCAGGGGCAGCGTCAGAGAGCTTTCCGTACACCCGGTGCTGTAATCGGTCACCGTCACCCGGTAATTGCCCGGCGATACATCGCAAATCGTCAGGCTATTTTCACCCGTAAGGGTAATACTGCCGCTGCTGAAGTGGTATTCGTAATTACCCGATCCACCGGACACCTCGGCCGTCAGGCAGCCATCATCTGCATCAAAACAGCTGGAAGGAGTCGTGTAAAAAGAGTCGAGCCGGAAAGGCGCTGCGACCTCCTTCACTTTGAGTGGATTGGAAGATTGCTCACACCCGGCAGCATCTACCACCGTCAGCGTATAATCTGCAGTAACCGGATCTGTGAGAATACTGTCCGTGCTGCCGTTGCTCCACAGTATGCTGTAGGGCCCGATGCCGCCGCTTACATCCGCGATCAGGCGCTCCACGGCCCCACCCTGGCAGATATCGTCCGCGTCTACAGCAATATTGACATTCAGGCTCGGCGGCTCGCTGAGCACAAAGGTGGTATCAAGGGAGCAGTTCTCCTGATCAAATACCAGCAACCGGTATGTGCCCGCCGGTATGTTGAAAATATCTTGTGTGTTGACGTCTTGCCCGACCCAGGTATAATTATACGGTGGCGTACCGCCGCGCACATCCACTTCGATAAAGCCGGTACTGTCTCCTCTGCACTGAATGGCACCAATGCTCTCCAACCCCAGTTCCAGCCGGGGCGGGCTTTCAATGCGCACGGTATCACTGATGACCGAACAGCCATTCCCGTCGGTAATCGTTACTACGTAATTGCCGTCTCCCACTCCGATGCGGTCAGAATCCGTATTGCCGTCATTCCAGGCATAGTTCAGCGGGGGCAGGAATGGCGGCGCTCCGGGCGTATTGCCAATCGTCAGGTTGATCAGCCCGTCCTCTGTGTCGTCACAGGCCGGCTGAACGGTATTGACGCTGAGCTGAAAAAGCTGTGGGGCACCCAGCTGAACAACCGTATCATAACGGCACCCCTGCCCGTCCACGATGCTGACCGCATAATCTCCGGCCGGGACATCCTGCAGCGTAGGCCCGGTCTGCCCGCCTTCCCACTCGTACAGGAAGGGCGGTTTACCGGTGGGGTCCAGTTCGATGCTTCCGGTAGCAGGGCCCACACAAAAGGGAATG
>CAJXXJ010000331.1 GCA_913062745.1 uncultured Phaeodactylibacter sp. | reverse complement strand
AGGTGCGGCCCGCGGATAAAGCGGGAAGGGAAGATCGCGTAGTCCCAGTCTTCGTCGTAGCGGGCGTTAAACCGTACATAGGGCGTTTTTATATTTTCGTACCTCCCCCGTGCCTGCCGGCTTACCGGGTAGTAAAAGGTAGAAGCAATGGTAAGGGTACCCTCCTGGCTTTTCGCCAAAATGCCCTGCTCATCCATCCAGTCGAGCGCCTCCTTGACACCCACGCCCCAGTAGTCGGTTTCGTAGTGCCCGAAAGCCCCCTTCAGCCCGCCGCCGATCGGGTTGAAGTACAGGTAAGCCAAATGCGGATTGCGCACGATGAAAACGGTAGACTCCAGCACCATCAGCCCCAGCAGGCCATAAACGGCATACTGTGCCACGCGCTTGCCCTCAAAAAGGCGTTCCAGTTCCACCCAGAACAGGGCAGCCAGCCCGATCAGGCTTGGGTAGACGAAATTGAGGTGGCGCCAGCCATCGTGCAGGATTGAGTCCTTATAAATGATGTACGCGAGCGGAAATACCGTAGCAAACACCGCCAGCCATACGCCGGTCGGATAGTAGCGCTTCAGCAAACGGGGCAGCAGTACCACCCCTCCCGCAAAGCCCAGCAGCGCGTAAAGCGGTATGGTCTTGACAATCCATAGCAAAGGGTAGTACCAGGCGGTATCGTCAGACATAAGGTTCTCGCCACCAAACAGCAGTCGGATGCGGACGCCCAGCTTGGAAAACTCCGTAAGGGCTTCCAGCGGGTGCCCGAGCGGGTCCACCAGGGCAGCGGGCCAGAAGAGCACCGCCAGGATGTAGCCCAGTGCGGATGCGCCCAGGGCATACCCCAGGTAGGCACCGATGGTTTTGGTATGCGCCCCCAGGTTTCTGAGGCCAAAGCGGTAGAGAAAGTCGATGCCTGCAAACAAAAACACATAGGCAATCAACAACAGGCCGCCCGCCCGGGTAGCCAGCGCCAGCCCAATGCCGAGGGCCAGGCCGAGCGCATCTTTCCAGCTTGGCCGGGGCATAGCCCGCAGCAGGCGTAAAGTATAATAAAAGGAGACTGCGAAGCCCGCAGCAAAGGGTATGTCTTTTGGGTTCATCATACTGTGCCCCAGGAAGCGGGGAGACAGGAAAAGCAGGTAAATAGCCAGTACCGCTGCTCTCCACCCGGCAATTTGCCGCACAAACAGGCCGAGAAAAAGAATGGCTACCATGCCCATAATGGCATTGAAAGCGTGCCGGATTTGGTGGTATGCCGGGTCGTACTCGTCCAGCCCGAGCGCGTGGTTGACCAGGCCTGTAGCCAGGTCAAAAAAGCCCCCGTAGTAATGCATATTGCCCTTTTCGATGTACAGGGCGGAGGTGTCCTGCCCGGCGCTCAGGTAGAAGTCCACCAGCTTCTCAGAATAGTCGACCTGATATTCGTCGTCCCCGTTGATGCCGGTGCCTATGGCCAGCAGCACGCTCAGCAGCAGCATGCCCAGCACAGAGAAGCGGAATATATTCCGGTACAGGGGGGCATTTGGCCCCTCAGGCACAGCGTAGGTAATTGGCTCTGCAGGTTTCGGAGCAGCTTTTACAGGACGCTTCCGTTGTTTTTTACTCATGAATCGCCTTCAAGTTTGGACCGAATATATAAAAAATTGCCCATTTGCCGGCCGGGGGCTTCTTTTTGCGAAAGCCTTACCTGTTATTTATCCGGCGGCTTCCCAAAATTGGCTAATTTTGCCCTCATTCTAAACCACAAACCACAAATATCTATGTCAGTGGCAAGTACGGAACACCTCTCGCAGCGCATTCTGCAGATGGAGGAGTCAGCAACAATAAAAATGGCACAAATGGCCCGCGACCTGGCGGCAAAAGGGCACGACGTCATCAGCCTGAGCCTGGGCGAGCCTGATTTTGACACACCTGTCCATATCAAGGAAGCGGCAAAAAAAGCTTTGGATGAGGGCTACACCAAGTATACGCCCGTCCCCGGCCTGGTGGAGCTCCGCAAAGCTATTCAGACGAAGTTTAAGCGGGACAACGGGCTGGAGTTCGATCTCAATCAGATCGTCGTGTCTAATGGTGCCAAGCAGTCTATCGCCAACATTTGCATGGCGATGCTGAACGAAGGCGACGAGGTAGTCATCCTGGCCCCCTACTGGGTGTCTTATGCGGCTATCGTACAATTGGCGGGCGGTGTGCCGGTGGAAGTCAGCGCCGGCATCGAAAAGGATTACAAAATTACGCCCGACCAGCTGCGCAGCGCACTGAGCCCCCGCACCAAAGCGGTGCTGTTCTCCAGCCCCTGCAACCCTACCGGCTCCGTATACAGCAAAGAAGAGCTGGAAGCACTGGCGGATGTGATCGCCGGGCAGGAAGGCGTATACATTATTTCTGACGAAATTTACGAATACATCAACTTCACCGGGCAGCACGCAAGCATCGGAGCATACGAGCCGGTGAAAGACCGCACCATCACGGTGAATGGCTTCTCCAAAGGGTTTGCCATGACCGGTTGGCGCCTCGGTTATATGGGCGCACCGGCTTCCATTGCAGAGGCTTGCGCCAAAATGCAGGGGCAGTTCACCTCCGGAGCTACAGCCTTCGGACAAGCGGCAGCGGCACACGCCCTGCTTTCTGATATGTCGCCGACTCATGAGATGCGGGATGCCTTCCTGAAGCGCCGGGACATGATGATTGACAAGCTGAGCCAAATCCCCGGCATGAAGGTCAACCGCCCGCAGGGCGCTTTTTACATCTTCCCGGACATCAGCGATTACTTTGGCAAAAAAGCCGGCAGCCAAACCATACATAACGCGGATGACTTCTGCGAGTACCTGCTCGAACAAGCCCATGTGGCTACCGTTAGCGGTACTGCATTCGGCGCGCCAGACTGCTTCCGTATTTCTTATGCAGCCAGTGAAGCCGAACTTGAAAAGGCGGTAAAACGTATACAAGACGCAGTGGCGAACTTGCAGGCATAAATTGGGTACCGGCCCCCCGCCCCCGCATTTTCTCAGCCACTTGCTTATAGTTAGTGTAAGATTTACACTACCTTTACCCGACCTAAATTAGAGCCATGAAAGTAGTTGTAGATGGCGGCTCCACCAAGGCCGACTGGAAAATGATTGGGACGGATGAAACGCATAGCCTGACAACCAAGGGCTTCAACCCGGTATTTCATTCGGAAGAACAAATATACACTGCCCTCAAAGAGGCATTTTCGGAACAGGGCCTGAACACGCAGGCTGCAGATCAGATATACTATTACGGCGCGGGTTGCTGGGACAGTAGCCGGAAGGAAGTCGTGCGCCGGGCGCTGGGCCGCATTTTTACGGATGCGGACATTGAGGTGCACCACGACCTGCTGGGCGCGGCCCGGGCCACCTGCGGCCGGAATCCCGGCATCTCCTGCATCGTAGGCACCGGTTCCAACTCCTGCCTGTACGACGGCATCAAGGTGGTGGACAACATCACCAACCTGGGCTATCTGCTGGGGGATGAAGGCAGCGGCACGCACCTGGCCAAGCGCCTGTTGCGCGCCTACTTCTACCGGGAGATGCCAAAAGTGCTGAGCGAAAAACTCGACGCTACTTTGCCGGAAGGCAAGCAGTCTATCCTCGACAAGGTGTACAGCATGGACCCGCCCAATGCCTACCTGGCGTCTTTCACCCGTTTTATGGGCGAGCATCAGGACCACCCCTTTATCCTGCGGATTCTGTTTGACAGCTTTGAGCAGTTCATCGACCGGCACGTGCGCAAGTATCACAACCATATGGTGCTTCCGGTGCACTTTATCGGCTCTGTGGCTTACTATTTCCGAAGCATTCTGGAGGTTATCCTGGAGGAGCGCGAGATGAAGCCCGGCATTTTTATACAGAAGCCGATTGACAATCTTGTAAAATTCCACACAGAACAAACCAACGGTAAAACCGCAAAGACTATATGAGCAAAGACATTAAGCGAATCGCCGTATTCACCTCAGGGGGAGATGCGCCGGGTATGAACGCTGCTCTGCGCGCTGTAGTCCGTACCGCTTCCTTTCACGACATGCACGTCTACGGCATCTACCGGGGCTATGAGGGCATGATAGACGGCGATCTTGAGCGCCTTGAGCGGGGGGATGTAGGCAATATCATTCACCGGGGCGGCACCATTCTGAAGACAGCGCGCAGCAAAGGCTTTATGACGCCGGAAGGGCGGCGCGCGGCTTACGAGTCGCTGCAGGCTTTTGATATTGATGCCTGTATCGCCATCGGTGGGAACGGCACGTTCACCGGCGCTTCAGTTTTTACGGAAGAGTATGATATTCCATTCATCGGCATTCCCGGCACTATTGATAATGACCTGTACGGTACGGACCTGACGATCGGCTTCGACACCTCTATCAATACGGCCATTGAAGCCGTAGATAAAATCCGGGATACTGCGGATTCGCATAACCGCCTGTTCTTTGTGGAGGTGATGGGCCGCAATTCCGGCTTCATCGCCCTGAATACGGCCATTGGCAGCGGGGCAGGCTCAGTGCTCATCCCGGAGACTGACACTTCCATAGAAGAGCTCGTGGGCGCACTGAAACTCGGTGCCCGCCGAAAAAAACTATTCAGCGTCGTCATCGTAGCAGAAGGCAACAAAAATGGCAATGCTACTGAAATTGCCCGTAAGGTAAACGATGCCTTTGATTTTTACGATACCAAAGTGACCATCATTGGGCACCTGCAGCGCGGGGGCTCCCCCACTGCACAGGACCGCGTGCTGGCCAGCCGGCTGGGGTTCTCAGCGGTGGAGGGCTTGCTCAACGGGCAAAAGAACGTCATGGCCGGCATGGTAAACGGCAAGGTGATGTTCACGCCATTTTTGCAGGCTATCAACGAAGCCAAGCCGCTGGACAACGACCTCGTGCGCATGGCGGAGATTCTGGCTATGTAGCTCCGGCGCGTAGTTGCCGCCAGGCGTAAAAGTACTGCCGGCCCAGCCATACGACCAGCAAAACCGGGATAAGGAAGTGGGGCAGCCGCATAATGGCCTCGTGCATCCACTGCAGCATAGTCTGCTCCAGCGTGCTGCTGTACAGGGCTGCCCAGGGCCGGGCCAGCGTGGTAGCC
>CAJXXJ010000330.1 GCA_913062745.1 uncultured Phaeodactylibacter sp. | reverse complement strand
TTTTTCAAGCAGAAGACGGCATACGAGATATTGGCGTGACTGGAGTTCAGACGTGTGCTCTTCCGATCTCTCGCAGCCCCCTCCCGAATACTTGCCTTTCCGTAGTCGTAGTAGATATCTCCCAGAATCACCTTTGCCCCTTTGGGGATATTGCTGCTCCGCAATTGCCCGGAGCGAATCACTTCGCGAGCCTGAGAAGAAGATGCTTCAGGCGCTTCGGCCTCCTGCGGGGCTTTTCCCCGTTCCGAAGGACGGGCGGCTCCCGGCCCTTCCGGTTTGAGCACCATACGTACAGCAGAGCTGTAGCGCCCGCGCAGGTTGCGGGTGGATATTTCGGAAGTGTCCGGTTGGTAGCCAACCTTTTCCGCTACGATCAGGAAGTCGCAGCCTTTTTCAATGCACAGCTGAAACGTACCGTTTACGTTGCTGCTCAGGGTGGTCATGCGCTCAGTACAGCCGTTGGTCACGCGTACCGTAGCTCTCGGTACAATATTGCCGTACGTATTTTCTATCAGCCCGCTCAGGGTGATGCAGTTATCAGGGACAAGAGCAATTTCGACCGGGCGGTTGTAAACATTCTCCGAAGGGGTATACGTATACTCCAGCGGCTGATAACCAGATTTTTCAATCATAAAGAGATACTGCTTGCTCACATCGAGCGTGGTGTAGGCCTTGCCTTCACTGTTCGTGATCATGCGCGGAGTATCGGAATCCTCATCCGTCACCTTTTCGCGGGTAAACAGAATGCCTTCACCTTCCCGCTCATTGGGTATTTCGGTCAGCTTATACAGCTCTTCTTTGCCATTATCGCCGATCACCCGTTCGTACATTTTCACAGAAGCTCCGGCAATGCTGCGGCCATTGTTTTCATTGTATACAGAAATGGAGGCATTAGCAATCTCCGGGAACTCCACGCCCTGAATGCCATCGGGGGCATCAAAACGGTAGATATCGTCCCGCCCGCGCCCGCCCGGCCGGTTGGAGCTGAAAAAGCCGCGGCGGCCATCGGGCCAGAGCGTGATACCAAAGTCGTCATGCTCCCCATTAAACGGCGGCCCGAGGTTAATTGCTTCGCCAAAATACCCGCCGGCGAGGTTGATCATAAACAGGTCGAGCCTGCCGAAACCCTCATGCCCATTAGAAGCGAAGAAGAGCGTACCGCTTTCGTGAATGTAGGGGAAGGTCTCATCTTTCGGTGTATTGATGCGCTCTCCCATGTTGATGGGGTCAGACCAGCCTTTGCCTTCGGTCCACAGCACGACCCAGATGTCCATCCCCCCTTTGCTGCCCGGCATATCGGAAGCAAAGTAAAGCATACGCCCGTCAGCAGAAATAGAAGGGTGCACAAAGCTGTACCGCCCATCGTTGAAGGGCAGCAGTTTGATATCTTCCCAGTCAAACTGCCCGCGGTCGGCCTGAAAAATTGCCTGCTTGGAGCTGCCGCGTGCTGTTTCCTCAAAGTTATTGGTCGAGTAGTAAATGCGGTTGCCGTCCTGATTGAAAGTGACCGGACCTTCGTGCGCCCGGGAGTTGATCTCAAAGGAGAAGGAGCGGGGAGTCTGCGGGTCGCCGTTGGGGTCAAGAGGAGCATAAAACAGCTCAAAGTAAGGCTCGCCGGTCTTTTCGTCTACCGGCCCGTTTTCCCGCCGGGAGGTCACGAAGACCAGCCCATTATTATGGAAAGCCGGCGAGAAATCGTACCCCTCCGAGTTAATCATACTGGCATTCCGGAGTTTCACGGAAGTATTGAGCATGCCGGGCTCACCACCTCGCTGTGCAGTAGCGGCCACGCTTAGAGTAAGCAATAGGGCCGAAAGCGTAAATAACTTCATCAGGACGTCTTTTCTTCAAAAAATAAACCCGGAAAGCAGGGATTAGGCATAAGGCACAACCCCGGCCCACGAGTTCGCCGATCTACATCGGTACAGGAATGCTGACTGCCGGGCAGCAGCATCCGCTTTTCCAGCTTAATAAAAGCCTCCGGACCCTCCGTTGTTGCCGTCGCCTATGAAGCGGGGGTTTTCGAGGATGACGCCATCCCGGTCTCCTCCGACAAAATAGTGCATAAACAGCTCCACACTTCCACTGTTGTGGTCGCGCAGCTCCGTGAGGGTCATATCATAGGATAAGCCGAACATGATTTTGTCGCTCACCTGTGCGGAAAACAGGGCGGCGATAGACTCACCGGTTCCGGTGGCCTTGTTGCCTCCGATACGGTAGGAAACGCCACCGGTAAAGTTTTTATTGAACGTAACGCTCATATTGATATCCGCATCGAAGGGAGCCCCTTCCACATACTTGAGCAGAATGTGCGGCTGCAGGATGATCTCCTCGTTGCTGGTAATAGGGATGACGAAGCCGGTCATGCCGAATACGTGCACCCGTTCGCGTGTCAGCGTAGCGCTGGCGTTGGCGAAGTTGATGCTGTTCTGCAGCAGGCGCGGAGCAGCCACACCGAGGTAGAACTTCTTGGTATTGTAGTAAAGCCCTGCACCGAAGTTGGGCACGAAGCGGCTCTGAAAACCATTATTCGGGATTGCTCCGTCCGCATCTACCGATTGGTTGGCCTGTACGTCGTTGAAGCGGACCTGCAGCATACGCATAGAAGCAGAAAGCCCCATGCCGAAGTAGCCGTTGCCCAGCTCAAAGCGGTAAGCGTAGCTACCCTCAAGCGTGTAGCGGTCGGTGATGCCGATGCTGCTGCGGGATATAGTGCCGCCGACTCCCAACCGCTTGCGCGGTGCCATATTGAAGGTAACCAGCTGAGTCTGCGGTGCTCCCTCAATGCCTAGCCACTGCTGCCGCATAAGAGCGGTAACACGGGTTTCACCGGTAGCACCTGCGTAGGCCGGGTTGAGCCCCAGCTTATTGTGCATGAATTGCGTAAACTGATCTTCCTGCTGTGCCCAAAGGCCGCTGGCCAGCAACAAGCCGAGAAGTGTGAAGTAAAAGTATCTCATAGATCGTTTATTTTGTAGGGGAGGCCTGCGGCCTCCCCCGAAGTTCGATATTGATTATCGCTGAATGAGGATAAAACCAGTCTGTGGCTTGCTGCCATCACCCAGCTTAAGAACGTAGAAATAAGTATCTACCGGCAGGTCCTGCCCGTCGAAGGTGCCATCCCAGTCATTCGGATAAGGCACCGGCGAACGGTACACCTCATCGCCCCAGCGGTTGAAGACCAGCAGCTGACTGTTCGGGTAGCTGCCCGGTGTCAGCAAGCAGGGGATGATGAAGTCGTCGTTGATGCCATCTCCGTTTGGAGTTATGATGTTGGGGGCTTCACAGACCTCTTCTTCTCCGATGAAAATACGCAGGGTCGCTTCATCACACTCACAACCTTCCCGGCATACTTCGTAGACCAGCATATCTTCTCCTACGAAGTTCGGATTGGGCGTATAGGCGATCATCGTGCCATCCACTACCCGGGCAGTGCCGTTGTTGGGCTCCATGATGATGAAGATATTGGCGTCCTGCGGCACCTCGTCATTAGCGAGTACCGCTACCATCGTTTCTTCAGCGAAAGCGGTTTCCGCCTCATCATCGAATGCACGGGGCGGCCGCTGATAGTCGATCAGCATGGTATCGCGAGACTGCGCACCGCATCGGCCGCCGTCTATGGTCCAGACGATTATGTTCTCGCCTATCGCCAGGTTAGCCACGTTGGTATTCGGCTCTGTACGGTTGGTGAATACCAATTCTGTATCCGGAGAAGACCAGCGGCCGGTAACGCCATCGGCCGGCTGACCGGCTATCAATGCAGTAACTGCCTGTGGGTCACACACAATCTGATCAGCGCCGGCATCCGGGTTGTTATCCGCTATGCTTACAAATACCTGTGAGCTGTCCTGCCCGCACTCGCTGTCTACGGTCCAGGTGAACACGTAGGTGTTGCCCGGCAGCAGGCCCGGCCCGGAGATACTGGTGTTCGGGTTTGTGAGGCTGTCAATGCGCACATTGAAGTCTTCCTGTACAGCCGACTGCGACCAGATGCCCATGCCTTCCACGGGCATATTTGCCGAAAGGCTGACCATATCGCCGGGGCAGAAAATGGTATCCATGCCGGCAAAGGCAGCCTCAGCCGTATTTACGGTGATCACAACGGTGTCCTGGCTAAAGTCGCGGCAGGCACCGTTAGACAGTGACCACTGCAATTGGTATGCAATATCCCCCTGCAGCCCGCTCACGGTCGCATTAGGGCTGCCTGTGTCACTAAAGCTGATGCCTCCGGTGCCAATGACGGACCACTGTCCGGCACTCAGCTCGAGGCTGTCGGCGTACAATTCGATGGTTTCTCCGAAACAGACGGAGGTGTCCATGCCGGCTACCGCAGTCTCGTTTGGAATGGTATCCAGCTCTACAATAAGCGATGGAGAAGGGTCTGCCACACAGTTGCCGATGGCCGCTTCTACGGACACGGATATGCTTTCCATGCCCAGCGTATCCAGGCCGCTGTAGAGCAGGTCCGGGCTGACGGTGGTATCCATTGGCTCCCCGTTGAGGTACCAGTAGAATACATCCGCCTGGCCTACCGCGCTGAGGGTCAGCGTCGGTGATTCATCGTCCAGGCAAATCGGTGCGTTGCTTTCTATGGCAGTGACCGTAGATGGCGTCTCGTTGACTACTACTTCCACGAATGCAGGCTGTGAGGTACAGCCGTTGAGCGTCGCCTCCACACGGTAGGTACCACTGTGCAGCAGGGAGTCTGCGTTGGGTATCTCCGGGTTTTGCAGCGCAGAAGATACCGGGCCCTGCCACTGGAAGCCCGCGCCGGAGCCACTGTTGGCAAACAGCTGCAGCGTTTCTCCTTCGCAGAGCGGGCTGTTGCTGAATGCGGTTACGTTCGGATTCGGGTTGACCGTAACGTTGAGGGGCTCCGAAATGATGGAAGCACAGCCATCCACGATGACGAATACCCGGTAGACGCCGCCTTCTGCCAGGCTGGCATCATTAATGGTTATAGTAGGTTCGTCGGTAGCAATTTGACCCGGTGAAGGGGTAGCCCACACGTAGGTCGCATTGGGGGAAGCCGCCTCTGTGGTAGTCAATACTATTTGGTCTCCTCCCCAATAAACCGCGTCCGC
>CAJXXJ010000329.1 GCA_913062745.1 uncultured Phaeodactylibacter sp. | reverse complement strand
TGCCGGCCGGCTGAATGAGCTGCCGCCGCTGCAGGCGAAAACCGACACAGCCGGGCTGAGCTATGAGCTCGCTGCGCTTTATGCCTTCAATTCGGTAGGTAAAACCCTCATTTTTTCTGAGGAAATGGTGGGCGAATGGGAGGCGCAGATCGATTCTATGCTGCAAAGCTGGAACGTGGCTCCGAAAACCATCAAAGCCTCACAAGCCTATGCGGAGGAAGTTGCTACCCACATCCTGGGCTGGGCAAAAAAGGACAACTACGCACAGACGCGTACCATGCCAAAATTTTCCGTCACGGATGCGCCGGGCCGCTGGAAGCCTACACCACCCGCTTACATGGAGGGTATCGAGCCCCACTGGAATAAAATGAGACCCATGCTGATGGAGGCTGCCGATCAGTTTCAGCCGGCACCACCCCCGCCCTTTGATATGAACGAAGGTTCTGAGTTCTACAAGCTGGCCAAAGAGGTATACGAAGTCGGCGTGGAAGACAACGAAGAGCACCGCCTGATTGCCAGTTTCTGGGATTGTAACCCGTACGTGATGAATCAGACCGGGCACGTCATGTTTGCCACCAAAAAAATCACTCCCGGCGGGCACTGGATGGGGATTACCGGCATCGCCTGCCGCAAAGCAGATGCAAGCCTAATGGAAACTGCCCACGCCCATGCTGTCGTGAGCATTGGCCTGTATGATGCCTTCATCAGCTGCTGGGACGAGAAATACCGCAGCGCACTCATCCGGCCCGAAACGGTGATCAACGAACACATTGACCCCGACTGGGTGCCGAGGCTGCAAACGCCGCCTTTCCCGGAGCATACCAGTGGGCACAGCGTGGTTTCTACCGCCTCTGCCGTATTGCTTACGGAGCTGTTCGGCGACGATTTCAGCTTTACGGATACAGTGGAAGTGAAATACGGCTTGCCGCAGCGTAGCTTTGATTCCTTCCTGCAGGCATCCGCCGAGGCGGCTATCAGCCGGCTCTACGGCGGCATTCACTACCGGCCCGCTATCGACGATGGCGTGGCGCAGGGCCGGCAGGTAGGCGAATTGGTAGCGAAACGCCTGGGGCTGTCTCAGCGGCAAAGCATTTCGCAGCTGGAGGGGGAATAAGCCGCCTCAGGGCTAAGGTTCCGAACCGGGCTGTGCCCCGACAGGCCGGTTCGGGATATCTCTTTCGTATGGTGTTGCTGTATGATGGGTCTCCGCCCGGATTGATCCCAAATTTGCTCTCCGCCCTTCAGAAATCAACAGATAACAGGCCACTAAGCCAAAGCAAAGCGGTCCTCAAGCCAGAGGACAACTTCATCCAGCTCCGGTAGGATATCCTGTTCCTGCTTCATATGCTGCAGGGTCTCATGAACCAGCGCCGGGCGCTCCGCGGCTGGTTTGCTGAGCAATTGCTGAAATAGCTTGCTGAATACCTTGCACTGGGTAAGCAGCACAGTCAACCGGCTGCCGCCGGGGGAAGAGGGGCTGGATGGATTGTGCCCCCGCTGCAGTTTTTTGATACGCTGGTTCAGGTATTTGTTGAGCTGGCTGGTCTTGTTTTTAGCAAACGGGATGTCGTCCTTACCCTTATCATCCACATCGTAAGCCCACATGATCCTGGCAAGCTTGCCGGTAAGGAAGCTCGGGTAGCTGTGGTATAGCACCTCGCTCATTTCCAGCCGCTCAATGTAGTAAGCGGCTTTATTCGGGTCTCCGGCCAGCAGGCAGCCGAAGGCCAGGTTGACTATGAAGATGTAGAGGATGTCCTTTTTCAGGTACTTTTCATGACTGACCAGGTATTTGTGAAGGATGGGCTCCTCTTCGATCAGCTTTTGGTACTTTTTTTGACCAAGGCAAAGCTGGATAAAGCAAAGGTATTTTCGCTGATTGAGTTCGCGCAGTTGAGCAGGTGAGGTGGGCTTGAGATTCTCAAATTTAGTGTAGAGGGTTTCACAGTGCTGTAAGTCTTCTTTTTCGAGATAGGCAGTGAAAGTGTTGCTCAGCGTTTTGATGTACTGCGATTGATAAACTTCCTTTCTTTCCGGGGCCTCTTCAAACAGCTGCAGTTGCTTGTCCAGGTAATCCACCCGTAAGTCCGGCTGGTCTCTGTGTACCAGGCTGTGTAGGATGTAGTATGCCAGCTGGGCGAGAAAGGGCAGTTCGTCCGGCAGGGTATCCCGATGGGCGTCCGGCAATTCCCGGAGGAGGCTATCCGTGATGGCCTGGATTTCTTCCAGCACCTTTTTCTTTGGCTCCCGCAGCGGGTGCAGCTCTTCCCGCAGCAATGGCTCCACGAGATGGTAAAGGTCGCAAGTCGCTTTGAGCTTGCTGAAGCAAAGGGGGGTAACAGCTCTGGCTTCGCTTATGTCTTTCAATACATCTCCCTGATCGTACTCCGCCAACAGCATTCTTCGGAGCATGCTGATCTCAACAAGCCCCATGACGAGCCCGTATTTTTCCCCGTGCTTTTCCGCTTCCCGCAGCGTCTTCAGGGCCTGATCGTATAAACCTCTGCCGCGCAAGGTGTGAATATCCCGGATAAACTGTACCAGCTTAAGGTCCGGCCGGTTTTTCTCATCATGGGTGCCCAGGTGGCGGATGACTTCCCGTACCAGTTCCTGACTGTATTTGGCCAGGTTTTTGATAAAGTTGCCGGCCTTGTCCAGGCTTGGGCGGCATTCTTTGGCAAACAAGCGGGTGAGCCGCCCTGCATCATGATCCATGCCGGAGCGCATGAGCTCTTTGTGCAAAAACTGCAGTAATATTTCCTTGTTGCCCAGCTTCTTTTTCTGCTCGCCAGCCAGCCCTTCCGCACGGCTGTTGCTCAGCCTTCTCAGCACATAGTTGAGCTCATGCCTGGAGAGGGTAGATGTGATTTCGATCAGGTCTTTATTGATGGTGCTCACAGCTGGTACTTGTTAATATTTTGATAATCAGTGTTTTGTGTTTTTGGGTGATCGGAATTAGCAGTGAAAAACAGCTGTTTTTGACACAGCGATCCTTCTTTCGCTTCTCGTGTATCACATATCTTTGACATGAGTAAAGGCTTGACAAATAAGCATGAACACAAAAACACTACTGTCAGCATTTCTGGTATCCGTGGTAGCTTACCTCGGTATCGGAGCGTATGACCCCCTGAACCTGTCGGAGGCGGGCCCCGGGGAGACAACAGCGCTGCCCGAATATACCGTGTACTTCATGGCGGAGGATTCCTCGCTGTACGAAGCGACGCTCACTGCGCAAAAGGTATTGACAGCGCTTGATGTCAGCCCGCACTTCAATATTGCCACAGGTACAGATGTGGTATGGTATGAAGTGCAGGACACTATTGTTGCAGTAAGCCGTACAGCCACCAAAAAACCAATTTTTAGCAGTCGCTTTGATGATTTGCAGGAGGGCCAGCAGGCAGAAGGATGGCATCTGGAATACGAAACCGGAAACCCTCTGAACCTGGAAAACCCGGATTCTACAGTTGGCCCCAACCCGGCTACGAAATTCATTCACGCTCAGTTTCCGCTGTTTGTGGTTACTGACAGCCTGGACAACGTCCTGATGATGATGTCCAGAGAATAAAATAGAACGAAGCTAAGCTTTTCACTCCTGAAACCCTGGTTATAGCCCCTTGCTTTGCGGAAGGCCTTTGCCTTTCGCGAGGCGGGGTGCATGACGCTAACTGTATAAGTAGAGCAAAGCATGACGCTCTACGCAAAGGGGCGCTTGCAGAATGGTCGCTGCAGGTGCCCTCTTTTTTTATTCTTCTTCTTCCGCATGTTCCACCCATTTCCGGGCTTCTTCTCCGGCGGCGTTATCTTCGCTTGCTTTTTGCCGCAAGGCTTCCATAAAACTGACGAAAGAGGCGGGTGTTTCGGGCCCGGCCAATACAGCTGGAAGTTGGCCGGCCAGATCTTGCCCGGCAAGGTCTGAGGCTTGGGGCAGATATCCGCTTTCGGGCAGCAAACGGGACAGTGCCATTCCATTGCCGAAAGGCGCACCCTGGTATACCGCCTCCGTAACTGCGGTTAAGTCGCCCAGCGCGTAAGCATCAAGCATTAGTTTCTCAGGGGCTGCCAGCTTATTGTGCAGCAACAACAGGCTGCTGACCGCCAGGCAGTCTTCCGGTTTTGCTTCGGAAGTGCCAGCCCATTCGGCGGTGTCCTGTAGCGGAGCACCGGATGACAGGAGCTTTTCCGCCTGCTCCCAGGCTTTTGCCTCCTGCAGTTGGCGTTTTAGCAGGCCGGCCATTTCCGACCGCTGCTCCTGCGCTACTTTTTCCGCCATGCCTTCGCTCCACTGCCAGGCTTGCAGGAATGCGGGCTGCTCCTTGGGAAGGGCGATGGCTTGCTCTTCCTTTTCAAATTCTGCGTAGAAGTGGAGCTGTTCGATGGCTTCCTCCAGTTCGCGGTAACGCGCCTGCGCCAGTACGGCAGCTTCAAATGCGGCCACATCTTCGCCCAATGCCGGCATTTCCGGCCCCGAGCCAAAGGCAGGGGTAGCCGCTTCCCGCTGTAGCAGCAGCTCGGCTTTTTGCTTTCTCTTTTTGGCGTTTACTTTTTCTTCGTACACCCACATGCTCTGGTACAAAGCCGGCAGGTAGTCAGCCTCAATCCGCTCAAAGCAGCTCAGCGCCTCGTCCAGCTCGTCGTGTTCCACCAGCACCATCCCGGCGTAGTAGCAGGCTTCCCAGTCTGATTCCGGTAGCGGAGCATGCTGTTGGGCCGCCTGTTTTTTCTTTTTCCAAAACTTCCAGCCCCCGCTCTCGCCGGCATCTGTGACAAACTGCCGGGCCATTTGCAGGGCGTCTTCCGTGTAGGCCTCTTCCCGAGGGTCGGCGCACTCGTAGCTGGCCAGCAGCTGGTAGTAGCGCAGTTGCAGGGTGGCCCCGCTGTTTTCTTCCGCCTGGCCAAAGCAGTGCAGAGCCGCCTCAGGGTCGCCCCCGTAGTAGTGGCAAAGCCCGGCGATCAGCGGAGCAGCCCCTTCCCGGGAAAGGTACCAGCCGAGGTAAGGGCGCAGCGGGCCGGCCTCCTCGAGCGTCTGCTGCAAATACTCCTGGTACTGTGACTGTTGCCAGGGCAGCAGGCGATCCCGCAGCAGGCGGTAGGACA
>CAJXXJ010000328.1 GCA_913062745.1 uncultured Phaeodactylibacter sp. | reverse complement strand
CAACCGCATGAATGCGAGCGTGAACGACTACCTGATCGATGCTTCCTCCTTTGGCTTTGAAAGCAAGCGGATGCTGCTGAGCGCGGATGCCCGCCTGAGCACCATCGGCATTACCGCTGAGCTGCCCATCACCCGATCCCGTTGGCTGCGGCTGCTGGGTGGAGCCCTGATCAACCTGGACAACTCCATTACCGTCAGCGGCCGGTTCCGGGATGGCATTCAGCTCAATGATTATACCGTGACGCCGGACCGCATCGGGGAGATCAAAGCGCACTACACTACCGATGCCGCCCTTTACCCGTTCCTCGGGCTGGGGCTGGGCCGCTCTATCGCGAAAAACCGGCTCAGCTTTGCACTGGAGCTGGGCGCTTTTATGCGCGGCCGCCCGGATATTGAAATCACCTCCACCGGATTGCTGGAGGGCAATGAACAGAACGGGCCGGCACTATCCGAAAACTTCCGGAACGTACGCATGCACCCCTCCGTTAGCCTGCGCCTGGGCTACACGCTGAATGTCCCGCCACACTGGCTGGGCCGGAACGCAGAAGAAGCCATCGCAGAGCAGGAACGCGAGGAGGTACAGCAAAACATCACAGCGCCTGAACCTGCGGAAGAGGAGCAAGAAGAAACGAGCGCCTCTCCCTATGTCATTCTGCAGGGCAAAGCGATCAATGGCGCCAATCAGCTTCCGCTAAATGCCGTCTACATCGATGTATACCAGGTAGGCGATGACGGCACGCGGGAACTCATCCGTGCGCAGCGCTACCCGAATGGTACCTTCCAGCTTTATCTGGCACCTCTGCAGAATTACGAACTGGAACTTTTCCAGGGAGGCTTCAAAACACAGACGGCAGCACTCCGCTTCCGGGAGGAAGACCAGGGGCAGACGCTGCTGCGCACCTTTCAACTATTTCCGGAATAACCTGCAAAACGAAATAACATGAAAAAACGAAACATACTACCAGCCCTTGCGCTGCTTTCCATCCTTTTTTTCACCACCTGCACCGAAGAAGCCCGCAGAGATCTGGTGGACGATTATACGGAGGGCGTAGTGCTTAATATCAACACAGATATTTTTCGCATTCCGGCATCCGTGCAATTCACGGATGCCAACCAAAGTGTGGAGGATCCCCCGGCCGGGCTTACGGTTCGCGTGGAGGGGCCCGACAAGGATTTGGTTTACTCTACAGATGGTAAAAAAGATATACAGCCCATCGACGGCGTGATGGAGCTGGCCATTGACAAAGCAGTGGAAATCACTCCGGAGAACCCACTGGAAATTACGGTGATAGCGGAGGCACCGGGCTATCTGAAAACGGTGCAAAACGTTACGCTTTACGATACCTCTTTCCAGTTCCTTTCCGTCAATATGGTCAACCTGAATGCTCTGCCCTCCGGAGTGGGCTCCAGGACGGCGACGGTCAATCTGGGCAGCGAAGGTATTGCGCAGGATACTTCTTTTAAGACTCCGCTGGGGGCCCTGCAGCAGGAGGATGCGGAAATCACCATGCCCGCCGGCACCAAAATGCTGGACGCAGATGGCAACGAGCTGACCGGAGATGTGGAGATTCAGATGGTCCATTTTGACAACCGCAGCCCGGAATCCCTTGAAGCCTTCCCCGGCGGGCTGGAAGCTACGAATGTGATGGGCCCGGACGGTGAGATGATGGATGTAGTGCAGTTTGTCACCGCCGGTTTCCTTGCCGTAGATATGTACGTGGGCAAGCGCGAAGTCAAAACCTTTACCGAGCCGGTGGAGCTATCCGTGGGGATTAACCCGGGTACGATTGACCCCAACACCAACGAGCCTGTCAAGGCCGGCGACCGCATCCCGATGTGGAGCCTGAACGATGATACCGGGCAGTGGTCGTACGAGGGAGAAGCCCGGGTGATACAAGATGCTTCCGGCGGATTGCGCGCTGAGATGGAAATCACGCACCTTTCCTGGTGGAACCTGGACTACTTCTACGGTAACATCTGCCGCAGCTGGCGCCCGCTCACGCTGAATATTCAGTCGGACTACCGCTCCTACCGGGAAGCGCCGTGGGCGATAGTCGGCCTGGTAGATGCCAGTACGAACCGCCCTTTCCGCTACCCACGCTACATGCGGCTGTACGACGGGCAGCGCATCAATCTGTACAATCTGCCTGCCAACCGGCAGTGGAAGTTGCGGTTCTACAGCAGCTACTCCTACTACTGCCGCGAGGTGGTCTACGAAACAGAGGCCTTTACCTCTACCTGCAATAGCATATATGACCTCGACCTGCGCGGCATCCCATCCCCTTCCAATATCACGATCTCGGCCGAAGTCTCCGCTTTCTGCGAAGGCACCGGAGCGGATGCAGTCATCCGGCCCACCGCCTACATACAGTACCGGCCGCAGGGGTGCTCCCGCTGGAGCTACCTCGATTATGTATACCGGGGCTGGTTCTACTCCAACCGCCTGCAGCGCAATGAAGTCTACGATTTCCGCGCTTTCTACGGCGGCCAGACATATGTGTTTAAAGATATCCCTATTCAAACCACCACCATTGAAGTGGAGGAGTACAAACTGGATATCAACCTGGATGGCGACCGCGCCCACCTGGATTTTACGGATATCGAAATCCCCGAGGAGTACTGCGAGCTGCTGCTGGGAGGATAATGGCTCTAAAATATCGTGAAAATGAAACCGGAGTACTGATTAGGGTACTCCGGTTTTTTTTGTGTGATCGGCAGGTTTGGTGCGCTGGCACTATTATACAAATTCAAAAAACAGGTCTTGTATTTTCAAAATTTATAGCTTGTAAATTTAAAATGCAATTAATGCCTATTCAAAGTTTTTGAGGCTGACCTGATCACGCAATATTGTGCAAAGAACCAAGATTTGTAAAAACAACTGCTTTTATTTAAATTAGCAGTATATTTTACAACATGAAAAAAGAAGAAGCTATTCTTGAAATATTCCGCCGGAATAAAGGCTATGCAAGAACTGGTGAAATCCTCCAAGCAGGCTTTCACAACTACTACCTTGACCTGTTGCTGAAAAAAGGAACGATTATTAAGATTAAACGGGGGTTATACCGTCTTACATCGAGCAGTGCAGGCAGCGAGCTGGAAGAGGTTTGCCGGATCATTCCGAAGGGGGTAGTGTGCCTCTTCTCTGCATGGGATTACTATGAGCTTTCTGATTTTGTTCCTCCTGAGTACCACATTGCCATTGAAAAATCTCATAAAGTTACGCTGCCGAAATACCCGCCTGTAAAACTCTACTATTGGAGCGAAGCCTACTGGCAGTTGGGCATCACCTACGTCAACATTGGGGCTACGAAAGTTCCGATTTACGAAAAAGAAAAGTCAGTATGTGATGCGGTCCGGTTTAGCAATAAAGTCGGAAAGGATATAGAGAAAGAAGTACTGAGAAACTTTCTCAAAGAAAGAGATCGAAATATTGATAAGTTACTGCACTTCGCCCGCCTGCTAAGGGTTGAAAACCCTATAAGGAGCTATCTGAATATCTTGCTATGAACGAAAAAAAAGATATCGTATCTTCAGTCAAGGGGCGGCTACTACATATCGCCCGTTCAGAAGGCAAAAGCCATCAATTGCTTTTACTTCGCTATTTCCACGAACGGTTTTTGTTCCGATTATCCAGGTCAAAATACAAGCATCACTTCTGCCTCAAAGGAGCTGCATTTCTTTATGCACTGCAAGGAGAGCGTAGCCGGGCTACAAAAGATATCGACTTCCTGGGCATTAAGCTTGACCCGGCTCACCATGCACTCAGAGCAGCAGTAACACACATTTGTGAACAGCCATACGAAGAAGATGGCGTAACCTTTAATTTAGATTCCCTTTCCACGGAAGACATTATTAAAGATGACAACTATCAGGGAGTCCGAATCGGCGTTACAGCACACCTTCACCGGACTAAGCAACGGTTACAAATAGACATATCGAAAACGCTGATCTATGGGGGAGAGGAAGAGCAGGAGCGTACGGAGGTTAGCGTAAGAGGGTGGAGTTCGTAGAGGGTGAAATGTCTTTGCTGCGATCGCAATTGTGTGTGGGTAAGGCCCCGGGCTTAAGCCGCACGATGAAGAAGTGGGGCGTTACGGCAAACCCTACGAAAAAACCGCCTCCACGTCAAGCCGTATGCTGCGTGAAGGCGGTTTTATTATTTATGCCGACCAAGCCTTAATCCAAATCAAACTTAATCCCCTGCGCCAGCGGCACCTCAGTGCTGTAGTTGATGGTATTCGTCTGACGGCGCATGTAGGCTTTCCAGGCATCGGAGCCACTCTCGCGGCCGCCGCCGGTTTCCTTTTCGCCGCCGAAGGCCCCGCCGATTTCCGCACCGCTCGTACCGATATTGACGTTGGCGATGCCGCAGTCGGAGCCGGCGTGAGAGAGGAAGCGCTCAGACTCCCGCAGGTTGTTAGTCATGATAGCGGAAGAAAGGCCTTGTGGCACTTCGTTGTGGTAGGCAATCGCCTCGTCCAGGTCCTTGTACCTGATGAGGTAAAGGATAGGGGCGAAGGTCTCCGTATGCACCGTTTTGTAGTCGTGCTCCGCCTCCACAATGCAAGGCTTTACATAGCAGCCGCTTTCGTAGCCCTGGCCTTCCAGCACGCCGCCTTCCACCAGCAGCTTACCGCCTTCTTTCTGCACAGACTCGAGTGCATTGAGGTAGTTTTGCACGGCATCCTTATCGATCAGCGGGCCCACGTGCATGTTTTCGTCCAGCGGGTTGCCGATGCGGAGCTGCCCGTAGGCTTTGGTCAGCTTTTCCTTCACCTCGTCGTAGACGTCCTCGTGTACAATCAGGCGGCGGGTGGTGGTACAGCGCTGCCCGGCCGTGCCTACGGCACCAAACAGCGCACCGGTAAGCACCACGTTGAGGTCAGCGCTCGGCGTCACGATGATGGCGTTGTTCCCGCCCAGCTCCATGATGGTCTTCCCCAGCCTCCCGGCCACCACGGACGCGGCATGCCTGCCCACTTTCGTGGACCCGGTCAGGGATACCAGGGGCAGCCGCCTGTCGTGGAGCATGCTTTCCCCGATGGTCTCCCCGCTGCCGATGATCAGGTTGAAGACCCCCTCAGGCAGGTCGTTGTCCCGAAAGACCCCCTCGAAGACCCGCTGAACCGCCATGGCGGTCAGGGGGAC
>CAJXXJ010000327.1 GCA_913062745.1 uncultured Phaeodactylibacter sp. | reverse complement strand
GCCAAAACAAGCTCGCTGCCGGCGCACAACTCCAGCTCCACCTCGGTAGCCTCATCTGATATCCGAACGACTACCGTCTCATCACTCAGCAGGCACGCTCCTGCATCGGCCGTAACCGTATACGTGCCTTCTTCCGACAGCTCCCGCATGCCGCCCTGCCAACCGTCACTCCACTGTATGGATAAGCCAAAGAAAGACACCTCCACCGCCACCGACTCTTCCCCGCACAGCACAATCGTATCCGGCACCACATCAAAGGGCGCCACGATGACATCATCAATATAGAAATAGGCAGAATTGAAGTCCGGAGCGATATAGTCGCAGTCCCGGATTTCTTCCGCATCGTCTTTGACATTCCCCAGCAGCACAGCCTCCTCCCGGCCCGTGCTCCGGTAGCAGCCCCGCATAGTCGTCCATTCTTCGGTATTGTCCAGCAGGGTATCTGATTCCAGCACGACCTGCTGCCATTGCATTTCTGTATCCGTAAAGGATAGCCCGTTAGTATTGGAGTAGCAAAAGGTTTCAAACTCGTCTCCGCACTTCTGCCGGGGGATGAATGAAAACGCCACGTAAATGTCCGTCTCAGGAGGAAGCGGGGCCGTCAGGCGGGCGTAGATGCGCTCTTCCACGTTCATCTGTGCCAGGCCGGCCATACCTTCGCCGGTACGCGGGAACACCCCAAAACATCCGCTCGGCGGCACAAAAAAGCCGCTCTGCGAACAAAAGTGAAACAAGTCCGGGGTAGCAACCGGTGCATTAACCACCTGCCAGGGCACAGCTTTATCGGCCCGGCCGTAGTCGAGTGCGCAGTCGCTCAGGTCTTCGAAGCCGGGATTGGGGACCAGGTTGACTTGTGCGGAAAGGACGTTGGCCAACAGGAACAAACCGGCAGCCAGAAGCCGGGAAAATGCAGCTGTCGCAGAGCATACTATACCGACGACGAAGTAGTTTGGGGCCAAACATGACTTCGTGTCGGCATATACTCGTGCGTCGGGTTTGTGCATTACGCCCAAACCTCTCCGTTCCGAGTATATACGAAAATCCATAAGCGTGGGGTATTGGATTGTCTAAAATACGGAATTTTGGGCAAACCCGAAAGGCCATGGCCTGGTGTGGGGAGCTTGACGATCCGAATAAAGGCAGAAGGGGAAAAAACCAGGCATTTCTCACCATCATTACCATACCTTCACACAGTAAGCGGGCAGGGCCACCCGGAAATGGACGGCATCCATAGCTTTCCATTTGATTCCTTTCGAAAAAGGCCTATCTTAAGTGTCCACATCAAAACAAGCCGCGTATGCAAATCCGGATACTTCTACTACTTGCAGCCACTGCCTTTCAGCATGCACTCAGTGCACAGTGCGAGCTGCCTGAAAGCAACACGCTTTTATTTGCCAATGAAATACAAGCCGGCATCACGACCGGTGGCGACCTCTTTTGGGATGGTTCGGAGGCGCAGTTTACAATCACAAGCGCCCCCGGCATGCCCGGCACGATTTTCGCCGAAGGGCTATGGCTGGGCGCCATTGATTCCGGTGGCAACCTGAGAGTGGCAGCTCAGGACTACGGCCGGTCTCAGGGAAGAAGTGATTACTTCGCCGGCCCGCTGTCCGCCGGCGGCATTATTGATGCTGAAGACTGCGCCAACTGGGACCGTACCTGGAGTGTACGCCAGTATGAGATCGCAATGCACCGGGCTGACTTCGCAGACAACGGCACCCTTGACAACCCCCTGCCCGCTATCATGGAATGGCCCGGCAAAGGCAATCCCTATTTCGAAGAGGCATTCGGCTTCCCGCTCCCTGATGATGAGCACGGCCTGGCCCCATTTGCCGATACCGATGGCGATGGCCTATACGACCCGATGGCCGGCGACTACCCGGCGCTGGAGGGTATAGCCGTGACGCCCGGCCAAATCGTCTGGAGCGTACTCAACGATGCCGGCAATGTGCATAGTGAGTCTTTAGGAAATCCGCTCAATATGGAAATACAGCGGACGTCATGGGCCGTCAGTTGCGGAGGCAATATCCTGGACCGCACAGTATTCATTCAGCACAAGCTCATCAACCGGGGGACGGAACCCCTGGATTCCCTGCAATTTGCGATTTGGGCGGACCTTGACCTGGGTTGTTACACCGATGACTACATGGGCTCCGCTCCTGAAAAAGATGCCTTTTTTGCGTACAACAACAACCCGGTTGACCAAACACCCTGCCCGCAGGGCGTAGGCAGTTTTGGTGATACCCCGCCTGTACAATCAACGGTTATCCTGAGCCACCCTTTAACTTCGTACATTATTTACAATCAATTTGGGCCCGATGCCCCCGGTAATACCTCACCGGATGGGCCCCTTGAATTCTACCGGTATATGAATGGCACATGGCGGGACGGCACGCCTATGACCGTCGGGGGCAATGGCTACATGGACGGTGTGGAAGAAACGACTTTTGCCTTCCCCGATGACCCTAATGACGCAGAAGGTTGGTCTATGCAGAGCGAAGCCCTTCCCCCCGGCGATTTCCGGAGTATCGGCGGCGTTCAGTTGGGTACGCTGCAGCCTGATGAATCCGTACAGGTCGTGACTGCACGGCTGTATACCCGGGTGCCTGGCAATGACTACCTGGAAAACGTCTCTGCCATGTACGGCGAGCTCGATGCCCTGCGCGAGGCCTACAGCAATGGCCTTGAGAGCGCCTGCCAGGAGCAAGCCCTTTGTGCTACCGACTGCGTCTGGCCCGGAGATGCTAACGCGGACGGTATCGCTAATCAGGAAGACCTGCTGGCAATCGGCCTGAACGCCACGGCCACCGGCCCTACCCGCAGCGGTGGCTTGTTCTGGGGCCCCAAGGCAGCCGACGAATGGAGCACAGAACTCGTAAAACATGCCGATACCGATGGAAATGGGGCCATTGATATCGCCGATGTGGAAGTCACCGAGCTCAATTACAATCTGCGGCGCCCGGACTATGTGGCAACCCCCACTTACGTGGAAGGCCCGGAATTGCAAGTCTCTTCTACTTTACCAAATGCGTTTGCAGATGTGACGGCGGGAGATAACATCTTCACTCGCATCTCTTTGGCGGAAGTACCGGAGCTCAAAGGCTTATCCTTTGTACTCGAGTTTGACCCCCGCTACTTTGATGGTGTCTCGATTATTGAGCCAGGCATCTTAGCTTCATCCAATAGCCTGTACGCCAAAATGCCTTTAAACGAAGAAGGCCTTATTGGTTTTGCCAAGTTTGCGTTAGCACCCGGTAGTTTGATTGCAGGCACCGAATCTTTTGAATTCCTTACCCTGCAAGCCCGGGATGTTTTCGATACGCCGCTCCCATCGGATACTACTTCCCTGCGTTTTCGCGATATCGTCGCCGTACGGGCCGACGGCAGCCTGATCCCGATTGGCGGAAGGGCCATTACCGCTACTTTTAACGGCATCATTACAGATGTGGAAAATGCTCCGGCAAAGGAGCAGCTCGAGGTTTTTCCCAATCCTACCGCCGGGCAGCTGCACGTGCAGTTCCCCGGGCAGCACATTGAGCAACTGCAGGTTTGGAACAGCACCGGGCAGGCAGTACACCACGCACAAGGGCCTTTCTCAGAGCAGCACACCATGAACCTGAGCGGCTTGCCCCCGGGGCTTTATACCCTGCATGCGCAATCGAAGACAGCCATACAGGTGGTAAAAGTGGTCGTACATTAGGACTAAACCATTTACTCCATATTCGGGCATACGTTTTTTTATTAATTTGCTGAGTATGAAAAACAGGATTTGCTTTCTGATTGCATTGCTAATGGCCTCTGCTACCTTACTACAAGCTCAAGCAGACAAGGAGCCCCGCCTTCGTGTTGGCCTCCACCTGGCACCTACTGACCTGATCAACCTCAATTCCCGTTTCCGCCTCGGTACGCATCTTCAGCTGGGGCGTGTTACCGTGATTATCGACGCGGCACATAGCCTATTTATAAAACAGCGGTGGTTTCCCCGCTCCAACGAAGTAGGCTACGAGTACTTCAGCATCCGTCCGGAAGTGCGGTACAGCCCTCCGGGGCGCGCCGGCCTGAGCCGCCTCTATTTTGGCTTGGAAATACCGCATAGTGAGAACCGTACCACGTTTACCCGTACCTCTTTTGAAGATACGGACCAATTGCGCTATGCGGTGGACGGAGCAACCAAAGTACGGCGTAAAACAGGCCTGCTGCTCAAATCGGGCTACCACGATACGTTCGGCAAATGGTTTTACTTCGACTTCTACTGCGGACTGGGGGCAGCCTTCCGGTCGGTACGCTATCTGGACACAGTCAATAAAACACGCAGCTTTGAGGAGCCTACCGAGGAATGGGGCATGAGTTCAGACAATACACCCGCCGGAGACCGCTGGGTGCCGGACCTGTCGTTCGGTGTCCGGGCCGGAGTATGGCTGAGGCGGTAAGAATAGGAACAAGCTCCAAACATGCTCTCAGGGAACTTACACTGCCCCATGCTGGTTTACAAGTTTAATAAATCATCAAATGATGGAACAAGCTACCAAGCACATCCCTAAAAGTCTGGTCTATGAAATGGTTGGTGGTAAGCCCATTTACTACCAAGGCTACAAAGACTACCTGACCGGAAACAAGCAAATAGATGAAATTATGGGTAGCAGCAAATTACAAGCGCTCATTGTTGCTGAGTTGATCTATCTTCTTCGTTCCTTTTATGGAAATGAATACCTGATCTTTACAAACGAGCTTGGGCTGAGATTTGGTAAAAACGCCTGGAGAGCAGCAGATATAGCCGTAATCAAATCGGACTTAGTGGAAGACTTAAACGATCAGTATTTGGATGTCCCACCTGAATTAGTGATCGAGATTGACACCAAAGCAGACCTTCAGGAAGTCAGCAATCCTTTAGGGTACTACCATGAAAAAACCGAGGACCTGATCCAGTTTGGTGTAGCGAAAGTCGTTTGGATTTTCACGGATACGCAAAAGGTACTGATTGCCGAACAAGGCAAAAACGCCTGGCGCATCTATGACTGGGAGGATCAGGTAGAACTTACGGAAGGCCTGGCCATAGATATTAAGCGTATCGCTAACCGGGGGAAATAGCATTCAACCCCTCACAGCTCCTCCCGCCCCAACCGCAGAATCCGCTCCCGCCGCCGCTGCGCTTCCAGCACCGCCGGGGCT
>CAJXXJ010000326.1 GCA_913062745.1 uncultured Phaeodactylibacter sp. | reverse complement strand
CCTGTTTGCGGCTGCCGGGCAGCAGAGCAATAATGGGGCGCTCGTCCAGTCCGTGTTTTTGGCGAAAGCCGGGCGGAGCCTCAAAAGAAGGGATGATGTCCATGAGCGGGTGCCCGATGAAGTCCACGTCGTAGTCGTACTTCCTGTAGAAATCGGCCTCAAAGGGCAGGATGACAAACATGCGGTCCACGCTCTTCTTGATGCCGTGTACCCGGCTGCTGTGCCAGGCCCAGATTTGCGGAGAGATATAGTAGAACACCCGGATACCGCGCGCCCTGGCCCATTTGGCGATGCGCAGGTTGAAGCCCGGGTAATCGATGAGGATCAGCACATCCGGCTCGTACTGCTCGATATCCTGTTTGCAAAAGCGGATGTTGCCGAGTATGGTGCGGATATTGACCAGCACTTCCCAAAAGCCCATGAAGGCCAGGTCGCGGTAGTGCTTGATCAGATCGCCGCCGGCAGCCTGCATCAGGTCGCCGCCCCAGCAGCGGAAGCGGGCCGCCTGGTCAGATTGCTTTAGGCCCTTCATCAGGTTGCTGCCGTGCAGGTCGCCGGATGCTTCTCCGGCAATAAGGTAGTACTTCATGAAAGGATGTATTGGCCGAAGTAAATCACCCAGATGACTACGAGCACGATGGTAGACAACACGATGCCGCGCATAGACTGTGTGGCCCGCCGCTTCATGAAGAGGTTGAGCGGGATGAGGTTGAGGCAGATTGCAATCACCGCTGAGGTGCGCTCCCGAAAATAGTTGGAAAAACCACGCTCGCTGACCAGGCCGGCTTCCTCCAGTTGCGTATAGCCAAAGTAGATGAGCAGAAAGCCGACAGTGGGCAGCAGCAGCCCCAGGCCCAGGCCCAGGAGCAGAGAATTTTTATTCAGCATACCAGTAATTTACAGGTTTTCTATTGCCTTTAAGGTTTTCAGCGCCCGGTAGTTCGTCAGGTCGTGCATGGAAGGCACCACGGAGATGTAATTGTTTTCCAGCGCCCAGATGTCGGTATCATCCGCTTTGTCATCGTTGGAAAAGCGGCCGGTGAGCCAGTAGTATTTTTGGCCGCGCGGGTCCTGCGCTTCGGTAAATTCTTCCTTCCAGCGCGCATCGGCCTGACGGCAGACCCTGAGCCCCTTCAGCTCGTCGTAGGGCAGGGCAGGGATGTTGACATTCAGCAGGCTGCCTTCGTCCAGGCCGTGCTTCAGCACCCATTCGATCAGTTCGCGCACGTAGGGTTTGCAGGCTTCGAAATTAGCCTCATAGGAGTAGTCGAGCAGGCTGAAGCCAATACTCGGGATACCCTCCAGGCTGGCTTCCATAGCAGCGGAAAGGGTGCCGGAGTAGATGATATTGATAGAAGCGTTGGAGCCGTGGTTGATGCCGGACAGGCAAATATCCGGCTTGCGGTCTTTCAGCACGACGTGCTTGGCCAGCTTGACGCAGTCGACCGGCGTGCCGGAGCACTCGTAGGACTCCAGCCCTTCGAAGACCCGGTCATTGGGGTGCAGGCGGATGGGGTCGCTGATGGTGATCGCGTGCCCCATGCCGGATTGGGGGGAGTCCGGGGCGACGACGACAACGTCTCCCAATTCCATAGCGACATCGACCAGCGCACGGATGCCCGGTGCGGTGATGCCATCGTCGTTGGTGACTAAAATGAGCGGTTTTTCCATGGATACTTTTTGATTGGGCCAAAAATACAGTTATTGGCCATAAAATAAAGGGCAGATAAACTTCATACTGCCCGCCGTGTTCATTTTCCGAAAAAAACGAATTCTACAGGTATGGCAAAAATTGGAAAAAAAGGCGTCTTACTGGTTAACCTGGGCACCCCGGATGACCCCTCCCGCGGAGCGGTATACCGTTATTTGAAGCAGTTCCTGCTCGACCCACGGGTGATTGACTACCCCTGGTTAGCCCGTAACTTGCTGGTACGGGGAATTATTGCCCCTTTCCGTTCCGGTAGTTCCTCAAAGCTATACAAAATGCTGTGGACCGAAGAGGGCTCGCCCCTGAAATTCTACGGCGAGCGGGTACAGGCCGGCGTGCAGGAGATTCTGGGGCCGGATTATGTGGTGGAACTGGCTATGCGCTACCAAAACCCCTCTATTGGCCACGCCCTGCAAAAACTGGAAGACGCGCGGGTGTCCGAAATTATCGTCTTCCCTATGTTTCCGCAGTACGCTTCCGCCACCACGGGTTCTGTACACGACGAGGTGATGCGCCTGCTGCGTAAGCAGCAAAATATTCCGGACGTCAAGTTTATCAATTCTTACTACGACCGCCCGGAGATGATCGAGGTGTTTGCGGATAATGCCCGCAAATTTGACCTTGGCCACTATGACCATATTATATTCAGCTATCACGGCCTGCCCAAGCGGCAGCTGCGCCGGGCCGATGCTTCCGGCAAGTATTGCACCAAGGCAAAGGACTGCTGTCAGCGCATTTCGGCAGTCAACCAGTTTTGCTACTCCGCACAGTGCCACGCCACCACCCGGGCCATAGCAGCCAAACTGGAACTGAAGCCTGAGCAGTACACCACTGCTTTCCAGAGCCGGCTCGGGCCGGAAGAGTGGGCACAGCCTTACACCAGTACCATCATTGAGGAGCAAGCGGAGAAAGGCGCGAAGCGGCTGCTGGTATTTAGCCCGGCTTTCGTGGCGGACTGCCTGGAGACTATCGTGGAGATCGGCACCGAGTATCAGGAAGAGTTCGAGGAGATGGGCGGCGAACAGGTAGACCTGGTGCCCAGCCTGAACGATGACCCCCGGTGGATTCAAACAGTGGCCGATTTAGTTGGAGAGTATTCCTAGTAATGTGGAAGGAATTAAATATTTTAGCCGCTGAAAAAGGGAACGTGAAAAAACATTTCAACGGTTTTAAGCGTGTATGAGATACGCCGTTTCTTTTGGTGAAGTTCCCTTTTTCAAGCTGAGCCCCGAAACCAAACATCCATTAAATGCAGCAAATCACTTCTCACATCCTGATGGTCCGGCCAGTGAGTTTCGGGTACAATCAGGAAACAGCAGGTAATAATGCCTTTCAGTCTGTCAACCCGGACCTGACTGCGCTCGAAGTACGCGACCGTGCTGTCAAAGAATTTGACGAAATGGTACACCGGCTCCGCAATGCGGGCGTCAACGTACATGTGGTGGACGACAGCGAGCAGCCGGCTAAACCGGATGCTGTCTTCCCCAACAACTGGGTCACTTTTCACGAAGACGGCCGGGTGGTCACCTACCCGATGAATGCCCCGACGCGCCGCCACGAACGGCGGGAAGATATTCTGCAGAGCCTCGCCCGCCGCTTTCGCATGACGGAGCGCCTGCACTTCGAAGGAGCCGAAGAGAACAACCGCTTTCTGGAAGGTACCGGCAGCCTGATCCTGGACCGCCCCAACAAGCTGGCTTACGCCTGCCTCAGCCCCCGTACTGACGATTCACTGCTTACGGAATACTGTGAGCGTATGGGCTTCGAGAAAATTGCTTTCACCGCAGTAGATGGCGATAATAAGCAAATTTACCACACCAATGTAATGATGGCTCTGGGGACGAGCTTTGTGGTCATCTGCCTGGAGTCCGTTTCGGATAAGCAGGAGCGCGAGATGCTGCTGGATAAATTTGCCGCCACGGACAAAGCGGTTATTGAGATTGCTCTCGCTCAGATGATGGCTTTCGCCGGCAACATGCTGCAGGTGCAGTCGCAGGATGGCACGCCTCACCTCGTTATGTCAGAACAGGCCTATAAGTCGCTGACGGAAGCGCAAATCCGGCAAATTGAGCAACATACCCGCATCCTGCACAGCCCGCTGTATACCATAGAACAGCACGGCGGCGGCAGCGCCCGCTGTATGATGGCTGAGATATTCCTGGAGGAGCGGGGAGGTTAGGAGATCGGAAATGGGAAATGGGAATTCGGAAATTTTCCCACTTCCCACTTCCCACTTCTAAATTCCCCCTTCTCTAAGCTTGTGCCTTCGGCGTATTAAAACTCATCGGCGGCAGATTTCCACTGTCCGTTTCCGCGATAGTGCCGTGCTGTGCTTCGTACCGGTTGATGTTGTCGGCCAGAGCGCGCATCAGGCGTTTGGCATGCTGTGGCGTCAGGATGATGCGGGACTTTACCTTAGCCTTGGGCACATTCGGTACCAGGCGCACAAAATCCACGATAAATTCAGAATTGGAATGGGAGATAATGGCCAGGTTAGAGTACGTGCCTTCAGCGATATCTTCCGGCAGTTCGATATTCATCTTTTTCTGGCCCTGTTTAGCTTTTTGGTCAGACATGTTCGGGAATTATTTTCGATGGTAAAAAGTTCCAATATCGGAAATACGAGCGTGAAATAAAATAAATTGTAGCAAAGCCGCAAATCACAATGCAAAACTACATCAACGACAATCAGGCACTTTGGGATGACTGGGCGCAGTTTCACCCGCAGACCACCTTCTACGATATGGAAGCTTTTATGGCAGGTGCTTCCTCTCTAAAGCCGATAGAGCGGGAAGCGCTGGGAGATGTCAATGGCAAAAGCCTGTTGCATCTGCAGTGCCATTTTGGCCAGGACAGCCTGTCGTGGGCGCGGCTGGGCGCGGAGGTGACCGGGGTGGATTTTTCCGCACAGGCCATTGAGCAGGCCCGGCAGCTGAACGAACAGCTGGGCTTATCTGCGCACTTCCTGCAATCTGACGTGCTGCAGCTGCGGGGCAAGCTGCAGCGGGCATTCGACATCGTCTTTACCTCCTACGGCACTATTGTCTGGCTGCCGGAATTATCAGAATGGGGGAGGGTAGTGGCGGAGCACCTCAAGCCCGGCGGTACCTTCTTTATGGCGGAGTTTCACCCGGGCATGTATATGTTCGACTTTGAGAGCGGCCGCTATGCTTACAGCTATTTTAATGAAGGGGCGCCGTACACCGAGCAGGCATCGGGCTCTTACGCGCAGCCCGATGAGGGGACGCTGCGCACGGAGCATACCTGGAGCCATAGCCTGAGCGAGATCATCGGTGCTTTGCTGCAGGCGGGGCTGGTGCTGAGCGATTTTCAGGAGTATCCGTATTCGCCTTACAACTGCTTTCCCAATATGGAGGAAGTAGCGCCGGGCCGCTGGCAGTGCCGGGAGCTGCGGGGGGCTCCGCATTTATACACACTGATGTTGCACAAACCAAGGTAAGGCCC
>CAJXXJ010000325.1 GCA_913062745.1 uncultured Phaeodactylibacter sp. | reverse complement strand
CAGCAGGCGCACACCAGCAACACGGACAATGAAAGACAACGGCGCGTCCGCCCAATAGCGGGCGAGCCGGCCCCAAAGCACTGGCACGACCGCGCTGCCCGGCGCTTTGGCTATCCCCGCCTGAGCTGTCAGATTAGTGTGGAACAGGACATGACGGTAGCACTGGTAGATAAGTGGATATGGGGAAGCCGGCGATAAGCTCAAACAGCTTGCTGCTTTTTTATTCTGCTGGCTTTCCGTACCTTGTAAGGCATCAGCAAAAGCTTTCAGCATGAAATTTCTCAGCGAATACCGCGACCCGGAAGTCGCCCGGCAGTACCTCGACGAAATACAGAAGACCGTCACGCAGCCCTGGACCATCATGGAGGTCTGCGGCGGGCAGACGCACAGCCTGGTAAAAAACGGAATTCTTGAGATGCTGCCCGATGAAGTGCGCATGGTGCACGGCCCGGGCTGCCCGGTATGCGTTACGCCGCTCAACCTGATCGATAAAGCCGTCTACCTGGCAGAAGAAAAAGACGTGATCCTCTGCTCCTTCGGCGATATGCTGCGGGTGCCGGGCTCGGAGAAAAGCCTGCTGGAAGCCAAAGCAGGCGGGGCGGATATCCGCATCCTGTACTCACCCCTGGAAGCCGTCAACATCGCCAAAGAGAACCCGGGCCGTCAGGTCGTCTTCTTTGCAGTAGGCTTTGAGACCACCGCGCCGGCCAATGCGCTTTCGGTGCTGCACGCCGACCGCTTCAGCCTAGATAATTATTCCATACTCACTTCGCATGTGCTCGTCCCCCCGGCTATCCGGGCAGTGATGGAAGACGAGGCTACGCAGATTCAGGGTTTCCTGGCTGCCGGCCATGTGTGCACCATCATGGGCATAGAAGAATACTACCCCCTGGTAGAGCAGTATCAGGTTCCCATCGTTGTTACCGGTTTTGAGCCGGTCGACCTGCTGCAGGGGATACTCATGACGGTGCGGCAGCTGGAGAGCGGGCAGCACAAACTGGAAAATCAATACGCCCGTATGGTCAAGCCGGAAGGCAACCCGAACGCCGTCAAAACGCTGAAAGAGACTTTTGATATCACGGACCGGATGTGGAGGGGCATTGGCGTCATTCCGGAAAGCGGGTATGAGCTGAAGCCTAAGTACGCTAAGTACGATGCGCGGCTGAAATTTGAAGTAGATATTCCCGAGGCAGAGGAGAGCGACAGCTGTATTGCGGGCGAAGTGATGAAGGGGATCAAAAAACCCTTTGAATGCCCTAACTTTGGCAAGCAGTGCACGCCGGAAACGCCACTGGGCGCGCCTATGGTCAGTTCGGAAGGTGCCTGCGCTGCCTACTACCACTTTTCCGGCATGCTGGATGAGCTGAATTCTGTAGAACCTTAAGCTAGCGATCTATGTCCCTTTCAGAACAAAAGCGCCGCATGCAACTGCAGTGCCCGATGCCCAAACTGGATTTTGAAGTCATCACGCTCGGACACGGCAGCGGCGGCCTGCTGACCAACCGCCTGCTGGACAGCGGGGTATTCAAGGTGCTGCAAAACGATATCCTGGATAAGCGCCACGACGGGGCTACCCTTGATCTTCAGGGGCCCACTGCTTTTACCACCGACAGCTTTGTTATTTCCCCTGTCTTTTTTCCCGGCGGCAACATCGGTGAGCTGGCTGTGAACGGCACCGTGAATGACCTGGCTATGTGCGGGGCAGTCCCGGAGTACCTTTCACTCAGCTTCATATTGGAGGAAGGCCTTTCGGTAAAAGAGTTTTGGGAGGTGCTGGTGGGCGTGAAAGTAGCCTGCGAGCTGGCCGGTGTCCGGGTAGTGACCGGCGATACCAAAGTAGTGGAGAAGGGCAAGGGCGACAAGATTTTCATCAATACCACTGGCCTTGGGCATTTACACCCAAAGGCGCAGATCGACATTGAGCGGGTAAAGCCCGGAGATCAAATCATCGTGAGCGGCAACCTGGCCACCCACGGCATGGCCATCATGTCGGTACGTAAGGGGCTGGAATTTGAAACGACCATAGAAAGCGATACCTGTGCGCTCAACCATGCGGTACTGGCTTTGCTCGACCGTTTTGGCCCGGCAGTACACTTGTTGCGCGACCCTACCCGCGGCGGCGTGGCAACGGTCCTTACGGAAATTGCCCGGGATACCGGCCTCGGCATTGACCTGCAGCAGCGGTGGCTGCCCATTGACCGGCAGGTGGCCGGTGCCTGCGAAATTCTCGGGCTTGACCCGCTCTACGTTGCTAATGAAGGCTTATTTATTGCCGTAGTGGCTGAGGAGGAGGCGGAGGCTGTACTGGCCCACCTTCGGGAACAGCCACAGTGCGGGAATGCCGCAATAATCGGCAGAGTCACTGAAGACCACCCCCGTAAAACAGTACTCACCAGCAGCATTGGCGGCAAGCGCGTGGTCAATATGCTGGCCGGAGAGCAGCTGCCCCGCATATGTTAATCACCTACTGATCGCTGAAGGTATAAGTGCCCGGCGTGTCCTGTCCTTTCCAGAGTACTTCCTGCCGCGGGACGGGTATCGTGATGCCTGCCTCGTCCAGTGCTTCCTTGACGGCCTCGTACTGCTCCCAGATTACCGGCCAGTAGTCTTGGGGGTGCACCCAGCAGCGGGCTACCATTTTCAGTTCGTACTCCCCGATTTCGTCCAGCCACAGGTCCGGTGCAGGCTGAGCGAGAGCCTTCGGGTGCTTTTTCAGAGCAGCAACCACCACTTCCCGGACCTGTTTGACATCCGTATCGTAATGAAACTTTAGATTGAGGTCTGCCCGCCGTGTTTCCTGCATCGTGCGGTTATCCACATCGCTGTTCGCCACATTGCCGTTGGGCATGGTGATGATGCGGTTGTCAAAAGTGACGAGGCGGGTGTAAAGGATATCAATCTTGATGACCGTGCCCAGGTTGCCGTTTACGTGGATGAGGTCGCCTACTTTGAAAGGCTTGAAAACCAGGATGAGCACGCCGCCGGCAAAATTAGCCAGGCTGCCCTGCAGCGCCAGGCCGATGGCAATACCTATAGCGCCTATGATAGCGACAAAGGAAGAGGTTTTGATGCCGAGCGTAGTGCCTATGCTGACTGCCAGCAGGGCGTATAAAATAAACTTGATCAGGCTTTCCAGAAAAGAGCTCAGAGAAGGCTCTACCCGGTACCGCCGGAACGTTCGGTTCATCAGCCGGCCCAACATCCGGACCAGGATGATGCCGCCGACAAGCAGAAAAATAGCGAGCGCTATCTTTGGCCCCAGCTCGGCTGCTGCCTGGAAGAACCACTTTTGAATGCTGTCCCAATTGTCTTTGCTAAAATTCAAATCGTGCTATGGCTTTGTTACACTTATGGCAACAGCCCGATAGGAGCGATGTTGCCTGAGCGGGGGGCGGCTGTAAAAGCTGACGGGAAGATGAAAAAAGGCGGAGTGGGCGGCTTGCCTGCCATTGAGTCCGGGTGTTAAAAACCGTATATTGCGCCTATATTTAAAAAATAAACTCATGAGCGCCTATTTTTCGACAACTGCGCCTGATTTTAAGGCCCTGGCACTTCCGGAAAAACTTAGTGTGGTGGGGTACGCGGCTATTATTCACCGCCTGGCGCTGCCGGTGCCGGTGCCGAGGCAAATCGCCGTGGTCAATACCAGCCGCAGAAAGACGAGGATGGGCGCATATGACCTCCTCCACTTTCCAAAGGTTTACAATCCCGAGAGTAGTACGGTAGGCACTGAAATTGAGGCGCTCTACCATCATTTGGTATTTGCGCTCAAGTATGAAGGGGTCAACTTGTTGGTGTTCCGTATGCTTTGCAGGCATTATTCTGAAGAAGAGTTGTGCGAACTCATCCGTATCGAACCTACCGGACAGTATTCGCGGCGGATATGGTTTTTACTGGAGTGGGTATCGGGAAAGCCATTGCCGGACACGCCTGATTTGTCTATTTCAAAAAAGGGGTATGTCAATGCATTGGACACCAAATTGCAGTATGGCATAAGCGGTAAGAAGTCCGTGCGGCATCGGGTGTTGAATAACCTGCCCGGCACGCCTGATTTTTGCCCGCTCGTCAGCAGGACGGAGGCATTGGAAAAGTTCAGAGCAGCCGGACTGGATCGGCAAACAGATCAGTACCTGGAGGGTGTCCGGGAGGCGCTGCTGCAGCGGGCATCCGTGTTTTTAATGCTAAAAGATTCTAAAGCCTCCTTCAACATAGAAGGGGAAAGCCCCAAAAGCAGAAGAGCTGCACTATGGGGCGATGTGATCGGAAAAGCCGGGTCTAACCCGCTCAGCCATGAGGAACTGCAGCAGCTGCAGCGCATGGTGATCGAAAACCCCAGGTTTGTCCGTTTCGGCTACCGGGCTAAAGGTGGGTTTGTAGGAGAACACAACCGGGTGACCGGCACGCCTATACCCGAGCACATATCCGCAAAACCGGAGGACTTAAACCGGTTGATGGAAGGCCTGCTTCACACAGCGGATCAGCTAATTGGCAGCGATGTGGATGCGGTCGTTGCCGCTGCCATAATTGCCTTTGGCTTCGTTTTTATCCACCCGTTTGAAGATGGCAATGGCCGGATTCACCGCTATTTGGTACACCACGTGCTGGCAGGTATGCACTTCGCCAAACGAGGCGTCGTTTTTCCGGTATCAGCTGCTATTCTGAAAGATATCAATGGGTACAGAAAGGTGCTGCAAGCCTATTCTCAGCCCCTGCTCCCTTTTATAGATTGGGAAGAAACATCCGACCATAATGTGGCGGTCCTCAATGAGACAGCAGACTACTACCGCTTCTTTGACGCCACGCCTCAGGCGGAATTCCTTTACGAATGTGTGCAGCAAACTATCCAGGAGATCATTCCGGAAGAAATCAACTACCTGCAGCGTTATGAAGCCTTCAAAACATTCATCAACCAGCACTTTGACATGCCGGACAAAATGCTCAACCTGCTGCTTCGTTTCCTGCATCAATACGATGGCCGGCTGTCGAAAAGAGCCCGGGAAAAAGAATTTCAAGCCTTATCAGAGCAAGAGGTTCAACGGATAGCGTCAGCCTATGATGAAATCTTTTCCTCCTGAGCGTTCAGTAAAAAACGCCTCAGTGTATGTTTGGAGCAAACGAGAGTTGATAATCAAAGAGTTGTGGTTATGACTAAATGGAAAAATGCGCGTTTGGC
>CAJXXJ010000324.1 GCA_913062745.1 uncultured Phaeodactylibacter sp. | reverse complement strand
TTCCTGCGGCTGACTGAAGCAGTTACTAAACGATTTAGCGCTATCCGATTGGTTGAATTCCTGAGTTAGGGTAGGATGGTTCTCACTAAATTGTCATAGTATGCTTATCGTCGGGTGTAAATTTACGGCAATAATTCGAATTTTCAATATTTAAACCGCTTTTTTAGCCTGTCACGGGTGCTAAAAAGGCTCATCCGGGCAAAAACAGATGAAAAACTGGAGTACATACCGGCGTGGGTTTCAGGCTTTTTTGCTATTGGAGCAGTCGCTGTCGCAGCATACGGCGGCGGCGTACCTCAGCGATCTTGAGAAACTAGAGCAATTTTTGCTGTTGCGGGGCTCGGTTCCTGCGCCAACTGATCTTAGCGGAGCAGATCTGGAACAATTTTTAAAATATCTGAACGAGTTGGGCCTAAGCGTACGCACACAAGCCCGCCTGCTCTCCGCGCTGAAGACGTTTTACAAATACTTACTGCTGGAAGGCTTAGCACAGTCAGACCCCACGCAACTAGTGGAAGCGCCGAGGCTGGGCAGGCATATTCCCGAGGTGCTGACGTATGATGAAATACAGCGCATGCTTCAGGCTGTAGACCTCAGCCATCCACAAGGGCCGCGCAACCGGGCTATCCTGGAAACGCTCTACGCCTGCGGGCTGCGTGTCAGTGAACTTACTGCCCTGAGGCGTTCTAATCTCTTTTTGGAGCTGGGCTTCGTGAAGGTAGTTGGCAAAGGCAACAAAGAGCGTATTGTGCCCATCGGGCAGCAGGCCGCCAAACATATCGAATTGTATCTGGAAGGTGTACGGCGCGGGCAGGCCAACGAACAGCGGGGTGAGGAAGATTACCTTTTCCTAAACCGCCGCGGGCGGCACCTGAGCCGTGTAATGGTATTCCACATCGTGCGCGATACAGCTGAGGCTGCGGGTATAGCCAAAAAAGTAAGCCCGCACACCTTCCGGCACTCTTTCGCTACCCATCTGATAGAAGGAGGCGCAGACCTCAAAGCCGTACAGGATATGCTCGGCCATGAGTCCATTATCACCACCGAAATTTACACCCATCTGGACACGGACTATCTGCGGGAGACGCTGCTGCAGTACCACCCGCATCACCGAAGGCGGCCAAAGTGAGCTAGTTTTTTTATAAGCACTATATTTGCAGCCTAAAAAAGAAAGCGATGGATACGTGGCAGCTTGATTTTGAGTGGCTGAGAGTACGGCATATTGTAAAACGCTCCTTTGGCAAAGCGCAATTGCCAGACCTGAACGCTATTCTGTTCCTTATCGGAATTCAGGAGCTCGGCCGCTGGCAGGACAATTTTACCAAAGAAGAAAAACAAGACCTGATGCACATCGCAGTCTGCCGGCTGTTGAGCTACGATGGGTACTACCGTTTTGCAGGCAGGGACGCTGACGGCTGGCCGCACTACGAGCGCGTCAAGCCGGTGCCTGTGCAAGGCGTGGAGGAGCAAGGCACGCTTTTGAAAACACACATTATCCGTTACTTCAGGGAGTTGGAACTGGAGAACGGCGGATTTGAAGAAGAAGAATAACACACCATAAATATGTATAGAACGACGATTAACTGTTTTTTGCTTGTCCTGGCGCTGGCGCTGGCCGGTTGTGATCAGGACCCGCATACTTATGCCCTCATCCAGACCAGTTACGGCGATGTAAAGGTGAAGCTGTTCAACTCTACGCCTAAGCACCGCGACAATTTCATTAAGCTGGCGGAGCAAGGGTACTACGACAGCCTGCTGTTTCACCGGGTGATCCCCGGTTTCATGATACAGGGAGGCGACCCGGACTCTAAGGCAGCCCCGGCAGGGCAACCGCTCGGACAGGGTGGCCCGGGCTATACGCTGGATGCCGAAATCGGAGAACTGCACTATAAAGGTGCGCTTGCGGCAGCCCGGCTGGGCGACAACCAAAACCCGCAGCGGCGGTCCTCGGGCTCTCAGTTCTACATCGTGGAAGGCCGCCCGATCAACGAAGATTTGCTGCAGAATATGTCCCAGCAAGCCGGTATCAATTATACCGAAGAGCAAAAGCAGCGCTACCTGCAGGAAGGCGGTTACCCTCCGCTCGACGGACAGTACACCGTATTTGGAGAAGTGGTGGAAGGCATGGAGGTAGTGAGCAAAATTGCCACGGTGCCGCGCGACCGTATGGACCGCCCGCAGCAGGATGTCCGCATGACAGTAACCATACTTGACTAAAAGCGTATACTTTGGCAGGAAGCACACCTTCCCCCGGTGGAAAGCAGGCCTCCTGAACCACATTAATATTTCAACTATCGCAAGCCGTGGAAGGCCAGGGGCAAAGCAGACATCTTTCCGCACAGCCCTGCATGGCTCCCGGCTAAACAGAAGCTTCAACTCATGATTAAAAACGCATTGCTCTGGCTCGTTGCCGCAACTGCCCTGCTGGCCTCCTGTGCCCGCCCCGTGGCCCAGTTCTCTGTGCAGGGAGAACAGGAAGTCCTCGAACCTCTTTCGTTTGAAAACCAATCCGAGAACGCTACCGCCTATATATGGCACTTCGGCGATGGCACCACGGATACCACCGCTTCTCCAACCTACCGCTACAAGGCCTCCGGCAATTATACCGTGCGGCTGGAAGCGATCAACGACAAAGGGCAGCGCAAAAGCACAGAAAAAGCCATTACCGTTGCTCCCCCTACCGCCTGCCTGGTAGAAATTGAGACGGCTTACGGCACTATGCTGGTCAAGCTCTACGATGCTACGCCACAGCATCAGGACAATTTCACCAAACTTGCAGAAGAAGGCTTCTACGACAGCCTGCTGTTCCACCGGGTCATCGAAAACTTCATGATACAGGGCGGCGACCCCGACTCCAAAAATGCGGCACCTAATCAGGCACTGGGCTCCGGCGGCCCGGGCTATACGATCCCTGCCGAATTTGTCGACTCTCTGGTACATGTGAAAGGAGCGCTGGCGGCAGCACGTACCGGTGATGCGGTCAACCCACAGAAGCGCTCCTCCGGCTCCCAGTTCTATATCGTGCACGGCCAACCGCTATCGGAGCAGCAGCTGGACCAGATTGAAGCACGTAAGGGCATCCGCTACAGCACCCGGCAGCGGGAGATTTATCTTTCGCAGGGCGGCACCCCTTTCCTTGACCGGGAGTACACCGTATTTGGACAAGTGGTGGACGGCCTTGAAGTTATCGACCGGCTTGCGGCAGTACCTACTGATGGGCGGGACCGCCCGAAAGAAGATTTGATCATGCGCATCCGCCTGATCCGATAAGCGAAAAACCGATCCAATGCAAGACAGATATATTCTTGGCGTAGACGTAGGCGGCTCCGGTATCAAAGGAGCCATAGTAGACACCCACACCGGGGAGTTTCAAAGCGAACGTGTGCGCCTGGAAACACCGCAGCCCGCTACACCAGCTGCGGTTGCTAAGACCTTTTCAGAGCTGGTAAAGGCACATCAATATAAAGGAGTCATCGGCTGCGGCTTCCCGGCTATCGTCAAGCAGGGCGTTGCCCAGTCTGCGGCCAATATCAGCGAACAATGGATTGGGAAAAACATCATCGAGGCCCTCTCCCTCTCCAGCGCCTGCCCGGTAGAGGTACTGAATGACGCAGATGCAGCCGGCATGGCGGAAATGGCGTTCGGGCTGGGCCGGGGCGTGAGCGGAATGGTACTCCTGATTACCATCGGGTCAGGGCTGGGCTCTGCCCTTTTCATGGACGGCAAGCTGGTGCCCAATACCGAATTTGGGCACATCCAGATGAAAGGAAATGCGGCGGAGCTGTATGCTTCTAACAAAGCGCGCAAAACGCTCGAGCTGGGTTGGGAAGAATGGGGTCAGCGCTTTGACGAGTACCTGCTCTACATTCAGCGCATCCTCAATCCGGACCTCATCCTGCTGGGTGGGGGAGTCAGTAAAAAGTTCGAAAAATTTGAAGCGCAGTTATCCGTCGATATTGAAGTAAAACCGGCGGAACTGAAAAACCAGGCCGGCATTATCGGCGCTGCGCTGCACGCCCGTAAGCAAATGCGGAGCAGGTAAAGAATTAGGGTGGCCCCGGCCAGAACAGCCGGGGCAAATTTATTCTCAGATAGTGTAAATAGCAATCAGGGACTGCACATCCGGGTCTAGTTCCAGTTCCGGCAGCAGTTCAAACAGCGAGTAGTGCATGTCGAAATCTTCGCTCAGTGCTTCGGCCAGGCGTTGACAGGCTTCCTGCCGGCGGCCGGTGGCAAACAAGCAGGCCACCCGGCAGTACAACAGTTCCGTACCCGGCACCGTATCGCCTCCCTCTTCCAGTAAGGCCAAAGCTTCTTCTTCTTCGCCGTTGTCAATCAGGAAGGTAGCCATAAGCACCCAATACCGTACCTCCATATCATTCAGCAACAGCGCTTCTTCCATGCACTGAATGGCTTCTTCGTGGTTTTGCAGATGGAAATGAGCCTCTGCGAGTGCTGCGTGAAACTCATCCTGGTCCGGATCTATATCAAGGGCTTTTTCAAAGTAGTATACGGCATTGCTCCACTGGTCTTCCATAGCGTAGCAATTGCCCAACTGGAAGAAGATATCTTCATTGAGCGGTTCCAGGCGGCTGGCGTACAGGAAATAGGTAGCTGCAGCCTGGGGCCGGTTCATCTGCACGTAGCACTGCCCGATCTGATAGTATAGCTCGCCGTCTGCATCTGCTCCCTGCAGCTCCAACAGCTCCAGGTAATGCTTAAGCGCCCGATGGTACATACTGAGCTCCATACAGAGCTCTGCACAGTCCCGGATGGCCGGCAGAAAAGCGTCTTCTATAGCGAAAGCGTACTCGTACGCCTCTATGGCCAGTTCATATTCGCCCTCGTAGGTGCGGGCTTGCGCCAAATTGTACCAGGCAACCGGCAGGTAGGCATCCCGCTCCAGCAGCGATTCGTACAGCTCAATGCTTTCTTTGTACTTCTTGGTATGGGAAGTTGCAAAAGCCAGACGGCTGATCGCTTCTTCGTTAGACGGGTCGGAAAGCACGGCACTCCTCAGCGTATAGAACATGAGCTCATACTGCTCATTGCGGTCGTAGATCAGTGCTTCTATCAGGAGGATATCGCTCATCTGCTCCGGCGGCGCATCGTACTTAAGGTACTCAAGCAGGTTGGTGGCTTCTTCTTCCTCTCCTATGCCGATTAGCGCTTCTGCG
>CAJXXJ010000323.1 GCA_913062745.1 uncultured Phaeodactylibacter sp. | reverse complement strand
TCACGCCCAACCTCTGGGTCAATACCGGAGAAATCCCCAACAATCACATTGATGATGACCAGAACGGCTACGTGGACGACTACCGGGGCTGGAACGTCAGCCTGACCAACGATCATGTGCACCTCGGCCACCACGGCACGCAGGTAGCCGGAGTAGCTGCAGCCCGCGGCAATAACGGCCTGGGCATCGCGGGCCTGGCCTGGCAGAGCCGCATCATGCCGGTGGTCTGCGGCAATACCGAGGCAGAGGCTATTGCCGCTTATGCTTATGTGCTGGCGCAGCGCGAACTTTATAATGAAACCGGCGGGCAGTCCGGCGCTTTCGTAGTAGCTTCCAATACCTCCTGGGGCGTAGACGGGCTGTCGCCCGAAGAAGCGCCCATCTGGTGCGCCTTTTACGACCACCTGGGCGCTGCCGGCATCCTCAACTGTGCTGCTACTTCCAACGCTGACTGGGATGTAGGGGCTACCGGTGATATGCCCAGCTCCTGCAGCAGCGACTACCTGCTGACCGTAACTGCAGTCGACAGCAGCGGGCAGCGCACCGGCGCTTACGGAGCAGAAGAGGTAGACCTTGCCGCCCCCGGCGTAGACATCCTGACCACTTCCGGGAGCGGGCAGTATTCCCTGGTCAGCGGCACCTCCTTCGCCAGCCCGATGGCAGCTGCCCTTACCGCTCTGTTGTACGCCGCCCCTTGCCCGGACCTTGCTGCACTTGCTCTGTCCGACCCGGCTGAGGCCGCCCTGCAGGCCAAGCAGTGGATCATGGAAAGCGTGGATGTGCTGCCGCAGCTGCAGGGAGCGGTAAAATCCTCCGGACGGATCAACGTAGCCCGGGCGCTTCAGCTGCAGGCCGGGGAGTGCAGCCCTTGCCCGCCCCTGGCCTCATTTCGCATAGACAGCCTTTCGGCAAACGCGCTGCTGGTCTCCTGGGAGGAAGCGGAAGCGGTGGAACACCTGCAGCTGTACTGGCGCAGCGGCGACGAATTGCTCTGGAATTTGGTGCAGACCGAATCCTCCGCCTACTGGCTGGCCGGCTTGCAAGCTTGTACCGACTACGAGCTGATGGCACGGGGGCACTGCGCAGAAGAGACCGAAAGCCCGATGAGCCAGCTGCAGGCGCGTACACTCGGCTGCTGCCCGGAGCCCTCCGCCCCGGAAGTGCAGTGGCTGGATAACGGGCAGGTACAGCTAAGCTGGAAAGCCCCGGAGGAAAGTACCTACAGCCTGATGCTTATCCACGGGGCGGACAGCATCCACTGGTCGGGCACTGAAACAGAATTGCTGCTCAGCGAACTGCCGCCCTGCACCGAATACGCCGGCTACCTGTACACACACTGCGCAAGCGGGCGGCAAAGCAAAGGGCAGCCCTTTCAGCTGGTAACGCCGGGCTGCGGCAGCTGTACTGATTTGGAGTACTGCCATTCTGCCGGTGGAGAGGCAGGGGCGGAGTGGATTGATTATTTGCAGCTGGGCACTTTTGCGATGCACAGCGGGCACAACGATGGCAGCGCTTCCTATTTACAGCCCTCCATCGTGCTGTCGCCGGGGCACAGCTATCCCTTGTCGGTCCGGCTGGGATTCCTGCATGTGCCTTATCCGGAATATCTGCGCATCTGGATTGACCTAAATCAGGACGGCAGCTTCAGCGGCGCCGGGGAGATGATTTTGGATACCCTTCTGACGGGTGGGGCGGATAGCCTGCACAAAGTCATAAAGCTGCCAGAAGGAGTGCAAACCATCGGTGCCACCCGCATGCGGGTAAGCCTCAAATGGGCCGGTGCCGGGCATCAGCCGCCGCAGCCCTGTGACCCACATATCGCGTTCGGGGAAGTGGAAGATTACTGCGTACGCATTGCCGACCACGCGCTGGCATTCCCTTTTCCGCCCACCCAAAAAGACAGCAGCTCACTGATCACTTCAGTAACAAAGGAAGGGGCGGGTACAGCTGAGTTGGTGCGGCTGTGGCCCAACCCCTTCGTAATGGAACTGTTTATCTTGGCGCCTGCCGGCAGCACCTCAATGGAACTGCGGCTAACGGATGCAGCAGGGCGCGCGGTGCTGCAACAAGACTTGCCCGTAAAATCTTCTGCTCCCGTACGGCTCGCGTTGCCCCACGCGCTGCCGCCGGGCCTGTACACGGCGCAGTTGCGCTGGGACGGCGGAAGCAGCGTACAGCGGCTCATTCGGCAACCATAGTGAACAAATCCACGGGGCCAGGGGCTTCTTCAGATAAAAAGCATGAAGTATCTATTCCTACTTTTTACGATGATGGGCCTGGCAGCGGCCACCTGCAATGAGTCGCCCCGGGTCAGTGAAGACTGCCTGGACAATAGTAAAGTCAATCCGGATCAGGTTTGTATAGAAGTGTACGAGCCGGTATGCGGCTGCGATGGGAAGACCTACTCCAATGAGTGCTATGCCGAACGCTCCGGCGTAACACGCTGGGAGGAAGGTCCGTGTGAAGAATAGTGCCCGCAGGGGCGTGCGCCGGGAAAGGCGATTTAAGGTATCGGATCCTCCTTTCCCGGTGCTCTTCGTTTAGTTTTTCAGTACGACAAATTCAGTGCGCCGGTTTTCCTGGTGTTGCCATTCCTGGCAGGGCACCCCGTCGGTGCAGCCATTGAGCGGGCGGGATTCTCCATGCCCGATCGGAATGAGCCGGCTGCGGTCTATGCCTTCACTCACCAGGTAGCGGACAATCTGGTCGGCCCGCTTTTGCGAAATCCGCTGGTTGCGGGCTTCACTGCCGGTAGCATCGGTGTGGGAATGGATTTCCACTTTGATTTCCGGCTTGCGCAACAGCAGGTCACGCAGGCGGAAAAGCTCAGGCACCGAGCCGGGCTGCACACTGGAACGGCCCACATCGTAGTAGACATTCAGCCGGTAAGCAGGCTGGCCGTTGTGCAGAGTAGTGCTGGATGCAAGGTCAAAGCCCTCAAAGCCCCCGCTGCCCGGTTGCTCAGGGCCGCCCTGCGCCGTAGGCCGCGCAGCTTCGCCGTAGTAGCGGGAAGGCTGCAAAAAGATATTGGTGTACTGTACTTTCTGGTCGTTCTGCGGGCATATCTGCTCTCGTTGCTGATAAGACTGGTAATCCGGATGGCGGGCCTTCAGGCTGTAACAGCAGCCGGGCTGCAGCTGCAGGTTGAAGCGGCCGTCCGCGTCGGAAAATGCCCTCAGCTGCTGATCGCAGGAAGTGCTCTGCAGCATAATCTCTACCTCCGCTACCGGCCGGCCCAGCGTCTGGTCGAACACAACGCCTTCCAGAAACTTATCCGTTACCGGCATCAGGCCCATTGCAATGAAGACGGTATCTCCGTTGTGGTTGAGCTCTTCCGGGCAGAGGTTGAGCTTTTTCTCCTCGTAATCGGCCAGGGAAGCGGTCAGATTGGTGCAATCCGGGAAGCGGATCGCCACCCGGCCTTCTGCATCGGCCTGCAGGGCCTCCTCATTCTGGCTGGAGTACAGGGTAGCGCCGGGCAGCGGCTCGCCGCTTTTGAGGTCGAAAATATCTACCTGCACCAGATAGCCGCTGTATTCGAAGAAGTAGAGGTCGTCTTCGCCTTCGCCGCCGGCCCGGTTGGAGGTCAGGAAACCCGACTGCCCGTCGGCAGCTACGGCAATGGCGATGTCATCAGCTCCGGAATTAAAGGGAGCACCGAGGTTTTCCGGCCGGCTCCACAGCCCGTCTTCCTGCTCGGTCACCCGAAACAAGTCCTGCTTGCCCAGCCCCAGATGCCCGTCGGATGCAAAGTAAAGCTGCCCGGTGGGGGCGGCTTGCGGGAATACCTCGTCTCCTTCGGTATTGATGTTGGGGCCCAGGTTGACAGGATGGGTCCAGCGGCCATTGGAGCGTACGCTCAGGTAGATGTCTTTGCCGCCGAAGCCGCCCGGCATATCGGAGGAAAAATACAGCCGCTGCCCGTCGGCCGAAACCGTAGGGTGGGCAACGGAGTACTGATCACTGCAGAACGGCAGCACTTCCGGCTGACTCCACATGCCCTGCGGCAGCAGCCGGGCGGTGACGATTTCCAGCTGCTGAATACCTTCGTTTACGTATCGGTTGCGGGTGAAAAATATCTCGTTTTGCCCCGGGGTGAAGGAAGCAATGCCTTCGTTGCGCTGCTGCCCGCTTTGCTGAAAGAAGGGCGAGGGCGAGGTAAACATCATGCTGTCGCGCAGCCGCGATGTTTGTACCAGATGAGAATAGGGCTGCTCGTTGGGCTTGGGCTTTTCCAGTTGCGTGAAGACCAGCCCATCCCGGTAGTAGGCCGGTGCCAGTTCGCCACCCGAGGTGTTGATATTGATCGGCTGCAGGCTGACCTGCCCCGCATTCTTTTCCAAAAGCCGTTCGGTATACGCACAGGCGTCCAGTAGTTGCGGTTTGCGTTCGTCGTAGGGATTGCGCTTGAGGTATTCGGAAAACCAGCGCTCTGCGGTATCGCATTCGCCCAGCCGCAGAAGGGCCAGCCCGTAGCGCAGCTGATGCTGCGGCTGACAGTTGGGTAGCCCCATGACCAGGGTATACCACTGTACGGCACGCTGATAGTCGCCGATTTGCCGGTAGGACTCCGCCAGATTCGTCATTGCCTGCGGAGCATCATTTTGCTGCAGCACTTCCTGATACAGGGGGATAGCCGCCGCGTAATTGCCATTGTTAAAGTAATCGTTTGCTTTCTTCAGGCGCATGTTTTGTGCAGAAAGAAGCACAGCGCCGCTAAGAAGGCAGAGGGTAAGCCATACTTGTTTACTCATAGTTAGGGGTTTTCTTAAATCGGTCTGTCTGATGACCCTAGTGCATATTATCGAAAGGGTTTACGGCCGTCGCCGGTTTTTGTTTCGGAAAAAAAATGGATTGTTTGAGCTGCAGTGGCACAAACTTAGGGCCGGGCCCGTACGGGAGGGGAGCGCCGGGCTGTTTCTACAGATAGATATCCAGTATGACCAGCGCGCCGAAAGCCAGGCTCGCCAGGCCGTTGGTGGTAAAAAATGCCAGGTTGACCCGGCTGAGGTCATCCGGCCGTACCAGTGAGTGCTGAAAAGCCAGCAGGCCAATAAACACCGCTGCTGCCAGCCAGTGTATCCAGCCGAATACCGGAAAGGACTCGAACAGCTGCCAGCCAGCCAGTACGATGAGAAGCCCGCAGGCCAGGTGGAGGGCATTGGACAATCGCAGGGCACCGCGCCGCCCCATTTT
>CAJXXJ010000322.1 GCA_913062745.1 uncultured Phaeodactylibacter sp. | reverse complement strand
GTGGGCGCTGGCCGGATTCAAGCAGGTGCCCGTGGTGGCGCGTAAAACCTCCAAAGGGGAATCTACTTACACTTTCCGCAAGCGGATGGCACAGATGGTGGATTCGATTACCTCGTTTAGCAATAAGCCATTGTTCCTCATCTTCAATCTGGGCATTATCATCGCCATAATCTCGGCTTGTGCAGGCTGCTATCTGGTGGTGCGCCGGGTGTTTTTTGACAATCTACTGGAAGGTTGGCCATCGCTTATGGTCGCGATCTGGTTCCTGGGCGGGCTAACACTGTTTGCGCTGGGCACCATCGGGATCTACCTGGCTAAAACCTACAACGAAGTCAAACAGCGCCCACTGACTATCGTCCGCTCGGTATACCGGGGTGCCTCCGCTGTGGAACCGGGTGCATCCTCCGCGCGCAGCTTCAGCGACACAGAAATAGCCTCCGGGTAAAACACCTACTTAAACACCAAAGCCTGTATAAAATGAAATTAGCAAAAAATAGTGCCACCGGCCTTGCCACGCACGTAGCTTACCGGCAGGAAGAAAACAGGAGCCGGACTGCAAAAGTATTGATTACCCAGTCTAATTATATTCCCTGGAAAGGGTACTTCGATGCGATCAGCAAAGTAGACCTGATCGTCCTTTACGATGAGATGCAGTATACCCGCCGCGACTGGAGAAACCGCAACCGCATCAAAACGCCGAGCGGCCTCAAATGGCTGACTATACCGGTGAAAGCCAAGGGCAACTACTATCAGAAAATCAACGAAATAGAGGTGCTGGATTCATCCTGGGCAGAAAAGCACTGGAAGACCCTCTACCATACTTACGGTAAAGCGCCCTGTTTTGAACAGTACGCTTCCTTTGTGGAAACACTCTACGAGCGTGCCGCCGAGTGCCGGCTGCTAAGTGATGTCAATTATCTCTTCCTGTCTGAAATCAGCCGCTTACTGGGCATTGATACCCAATTTGCCTGGTCCCGGGATTTCGAGCTGCGGGGCGACAAGTCCGAGAGAATACTGAACCTTTGCCACGACCTGGGGGCAACGGATTACTACACCGGGCCGGCAGCGAAGGAATATATGGACGCTGAAGCCTTCCGGCAGCAGGGGGTGGAAATCCACTGGCTGGATTATTCCTCCTATCGGCCTTACCCGCAGCTGTACGGCGAATTCGAGCACGGTGTCACAGTATTGGATACGCTTTTCATGATGGGGCCTGAGGCCAAATCCTGCATTTTTTCTTAAACAATTGCCCGGTACGCCGGCCGGTCCGCGTACCTTACTAAAACCCACTCAATATGAATCTGGAATTATTTCGGGAGCAGATGTACCGCGATGGCAGCGTGGTCATTCCCGGCCTGCTCAGCGATGAGCTGGTGGACAAACTAAAAGTGAAACTTCGGGAAGCCATTGAAAAAGAGGCGGCCTACCACAACGGGACGGACTATGTCGATTACGGTATGGTCATGATGTGTTGTCTGTACGATCAAATCTTTACCGAGTTATTCGAGATGGATGAGCTGATGCAGTACTTCAATGCTATCCTCGGAGAGGGCTGTATCGTGTACGCTTATACCTCATCGAGTATGCCGCCTAATGCCAGTAACTTTTCCAACCGGGTGCACGTGGACTGCCCGCGCATCATCCCGAACTACATTACGAATATGGGCGCAGTGCTGCTGCTGGATGATTTTACCGAAGCTAATGGCGCTACCTGGTACCTGCCCGGCTCTCAGGAGCAATGGGAGATGGATCCGGACTATTTCTTCAATCACGCGGAGCGGCTGGTGGAAAAGGCAGGCTCCGTCTGGTTTTTCAATGCCCGCACCTGGCACTCCGGCGGGCAGAACTACACCGATGCCTGGCGCCACGGCATGACCATCAATATGTGCAGGCCCTGGATGAAACAGCGTATTGACATACCCAAGTCTATGGCGCGTGCCGGCAAGGATATCGGTCAGATTTCGGATAAAGCGAAGCAGAAACTGGGTTTCTTTGCGCAGGTGCCGGAAAACTACGAGGAGTACTACGTGCCGCGCGAACAGCGGAAATACCGGCAGAAAGTGGAGTAGGGGCTGGTCTTGCTGAACAGTTACAAAAAACAAAGCACATGAAGCAGGCTCCGGTCGGCATTATCGGTTACGGAGAGCTGGGCAGGCAGCTCGAATTACTGTCTCATGCCTGCGGCTGGAAGGGCGATTACTTTTTCTTCGACGACGGCTGTCGGGAGCGCGGGGAAGCCAACGCCTACGCCTTCCGGGACTACCGGCGGGAAGCGTTCCGGCATTTGCGCTTTCTGGTCGGGATCGGTTATAAGAACCTGCAGCTGCGGCGAGCCATCTTCGCTGAGCTGGCAGAGATGGGGTGTCAGGTCCCTGCATTGCTGCATCCAACCGCTTACGTTCACCCTTCCGCTCAGCTTGGTGCAGGCGTGTATGTCTACCCGCAGTGCAATGTTGATAAAAATGTGGTGCTGGAACGCGGCGTTTTGCTCAACAATTCGGCTGTGGTATCTCACGACAGCCGCGTGGGCGAAGCCAGCTTCCTGTCGCCGGGCAGCATACTGTCGGGCTACTGTACAGTCGAGGCATGCGTGTTTTTAGGTGCGGGTACTGTGGTGGCAAATGAAGTGGTGATAGGAGAGGGGGCTACCGTAGGAATAGGCACGGTGGTGACGGGTAATCTGGATTCCGGAGGGTGCTATATTGGCAATCCGGTGCGGCAGGTGAAGCACATCGGACTGTGAATATTCAGGAAGGCTTCCACCGCTTACGGCTTTTTTGACGCCGTTTACTAAAAAGCACATGGTCAGCGCACCATAGCATGGGTTAAATCGTTTGTCTGTAACCGGGGGGGATTTTCCTGGGGATCAGCCGGGCTGTTCTGTAGTCTTTTTGCGAAAAGCACAGGAGCCGGGCCTCCCTTGATTTACAAATTCCCACAACTGTCATACTATGGACAGAAGAGATGTATTCTCGCTGGCGCTGGGCAGGCGGCTGGCTAACCGGCCTGGTTCGCCACCCGATCCGGCTTCCGGTTTTATGCCCTACACTGGCCCCTGGAATTTTGAGCAGGCTGCACATCTGTTGCGGCGTACTACCTTCGGCCCCGGCCAGGACCAAATCCGGCAGGCTGTCAGCGACGGCCTGGAGGCTACGCTGGACAAACTATTCGCAACCCTCCCGCTGCCTGAGCCTCCACTCAACTACAAGCCTGGCAAAGACTCTGTGGTACCGGTAGGCGAATCCTGGATCAACGCGCCCAACCCCTTTCCCACCGACGGGCAGGACTTCATCGCCCACCGCCGGGTAAGCCTTACTTCCTGGTGGATAGGAGAGATGTGGCAGGAAGGCGTGCACATCCGCGAGAAGCTTACGCTGTTTTGGCACAACCACCTGCCGATTGGCGGAATAACGGATGCCAAGTTCCGCTACCATTACCTCAACTTGTTGCGCACGCATGCATGGGGCAATTTTCGTCAGCTTGTCAAAGAGATAACGATTGCCCCGGCCATGCTTGAATACCTGGACGGCAATATCAACGAGGCTACAGCGCCCAATGAAAACTACGCACGGGAGCTGCTGGAGCTCTTCACCATTGGTAAAAAACCTCAGGAAACTCCCGGCGATTACGGTACGTTCACGGAAGACGATGTACGGGAAATAGCCCGGGCGCTAACCGGCTGGCGGGCCTACGGCGGTGGCTATAACGACGAGTATCCGGACGGCGACTACGGAGCTGCCTTTACGCCGGAAGAGCACGACGATGGTATCAAGCAGTTGTCTCACCGCTTTGGCAATCAGACGATACAAAACCTCGGCGCAGAGGAATATAAGGCAGTCATTGATATTGTATTCGGGCAGTTTGAGGTGGCCCGATTTATTTGCCGCAAGCTCTATCAGTGGTTCATCTACTACGATATTACGGAAGCGGCAGAAGAAGCCGTCATCGAACCGATGGCGCAGCTGCTGTGGCAAAATGATTTCGAAATAGCGCCGGCGCTTCGGGCACTGCTGAGCAGCGAGCACTTTTTTGACCCGGGGTACTACGGGGTCAAGATCAAGAACCCTGCCGACTTTATGCTGTCGGCCCTCAAGCCCCTGCAGGTAGCCTATTCGCAGGGCCTGAACGAAAAATACGACGCCTGGTACCGCATTTCCGACTGCTTCAAGCCCCTGCAGATGTCTCTGCTGGAAATCCCCGAAGTGGCGGGGTGGAAAGCGTACTACCGGGAACCTTTATACTACAGACACTGGATCAATGCGACGACGCTTCCCGAGCGGGAGTCGCTGATGAATGCGCTGGTATACAGCGGTATATGGCCCTTCGAGGCAAATGGCATCCGGATGCGGGTTGACGTTTTGGAGTTCATCACCACTATTGACAATCCTTCAGACCCGAATGCGGTGGTGGAAGCGTTTACCAAAATTTTGCTTCCCCGCCCCTTATCGGAACAGCAGTATGCCACCCTGAAAGAAGTGCTGCTTGATGGATTGCCGGATTTTGAGTGGACGGTGGATTACGGTACTTATGCCGAATCACCGGACGATTCCAATTTGGCGATACCCATCCGGGACCGCCTCCGGGCGTTGCTGAGTGCGATACTCAGTATGCCGGAGTTTCATTTGCAGTAAAGCCGTATTCATCCTCCTAAAATGATCCAGTCATGCAACGAAGAGATTTTCTCAAAAATGCCGGTGTTCTGGCCAGTGCTCCTTTCTTTTTAAACGGCATTCGCTTATCGGCGATGGCTAAGCCTTGGTACTTTGGCCCGATGAGCGCCGAAACGAATAAAGTGCTGGTGCTGATCCGCCTCAGTGGCGGCAACGATGGGCTCAATACGCTCATTCCGCTCGATCAGTACGGCAGGCTGTACAATGCGCGGCCCAATATCATCATACCGGAGAGCAACATCATGCCCGTTACCGATACGGTAGGTTTCCACCCTGCTATGGGCGGTATGCGCAGCTTGTTTGACGAAGGCTATCTGGGCATTGTGCAAAGCGTAGGCTATCCCAACCAGAACCGCTCCCATTTTAAGTCCATGCAGGTCTGGTATACCGGCAGCCCGGAAAAGTCAGAAGACGGCACAGGCCTTACCGGTTGGCTGGGCCGTTACCTGGATGAGCAGGTGGAGGGCTTTCCGCAGGGCTACCCCAATCAGCAGTACCCGGACCCCTTTGCAATATCGATGGGCGACTTCATCAGCGAAAC
>CAJXXJ010000321.1 GCA_913062745.1 uncultured Phaeodactylibacter sp. | reverse complement strand
TTCACGGACGGCTGGGGGCATACGGATCAGTTTACCGGCCCCTTCGATTACTTTATGGATTTTTTCTTTTATCTACCCAATTTGCTGGTCGCAGAGGTCTTTATCCGGCGCCATACACAAATCCGTTCTGCGTGGCTGCAGTGGGCGAGTGTAGGAGTGCTTTCGGTGGCCTGCCTGTTTTTGGTGCTGGCCACCTATTTCTTCACCTCCCATCTGTGGGGGCCGGCTATCATCGCCTTGTTCGGGTACTAATTTTTTGCCATGGCCTTTTTGTAAAAAGAAGCCTTGAGGATGCCCTCCAGCACAGGCCGGGGCAGCAGCCATTTGCAAAAGCGGAAGAGGTTGGAATCAAACCCGATGTAGTGGTGCATCCGCCGGCGGTCGTGCACGGCCTTCCAGGCCGCTTTGGCTATATCATCCGCATTCAGTTTGACATCGCGCTCGGGGAGCTGCATTTCGTCCTTTGCTGCGGCTACCATACCGGTGCGCACATAGGCCGGCAGCAAATCCGCTACGTGTATACCGTGCTTTTGGAACAGCAGGTTCCAGCCTTCGGTCAGCGACTTTACAGCGGATTTGGTGGCGGCGTAGGTGGTCAGCTCCGGATTGCCATAGGTAGCCGAAGCAGAGCACATGCTCAGGACCGTGCTGCCCGGAGTGTTTTTGAGCATTGGCAGGGCAATATGCGTGACGTTGATAAGGCCGGTAAAGTTGATGTCGACCAATGCGTGATGCTGCTGCAAAGGCATACGCTCAAACCCTCCCGGAAACAGTATCCCGGCATTGTTGAAGAGCACCTTCATGCGCTGCCCGGTACGCTGCCCGAAAGCAGTGAGCGCCTGCTGTACCTGCTCCACATCGCGCACATCCATGCGGTGCACCGAGCACTGTTCCGGCCCGATCTCCTCCGCTAGCGCTTCCACCGCCTGCAGATTGACATCCGAAAGGCCCACATACCAGCCTCGGCGGGCAAAAAGCAGGGCCGTTGCCTTGCCAATCCCCTGCCCTGCTCCGGTGATGAATATAGTATCCTGATCCATGATGCATGTTTTCTTTTGACCTCCCCTAAAAAACAAAATTCTGCCTAAAGTAAGGCTTCTGCACTGTTCCGTTTTCTGAGCCTGAGACAAAAACGAGCTACTTTCCCATACATCTGGCGAAGCCACAGGTACAGGAGGCACTCCGAACATCATGCCTCCCACCGAGTTTTACAGTAATCAAAGAACCTCAAAACCAATAACCTATGCAACACCGCTCCTTCTGGGCAACCACCGCAGAGACTGCTCCCCGCTTCCCTACCCTCGACCATTCCATTGAAACGGAAACGCTGATCATAGGCGGAGGCCTGACCGGTATGGCCACCGCATTCCTGCTGCACCGCGCCGGGCATTCTGTGCAGTTGATAGAAGCAGACGAAATCGGAAGCGGAGACAGCGGGCAGACTTCCGGCCACCTTTCTACAGCTACTGATCTGCAATACAACTACCTGCAAAAATCCTACGGGCAGGAAAGTGCCCGGCTCATTGCCCGGGGCATGCGCAATGCGGTGGACCAAATCAAAACGATTGCAGAAACCGAAGGCATCGATTGCCATTTCGCCTACGAGCCGGGCTATCTCTACACCCGAATCAGCGAGCAGACGGAAGAGCTGGAAGAGGAGTATAAAGCCGCGCGCAATGCCGGCCTTGATGTACAACTGCAGTCGAGTTGCCCGCTCCCCTTTGAAGTGCAGCAGGCCGTGCGTTTCGGCAACAACGCCCGCTTTCAGCCACTGCGCTTTATCAACGGGCTGGCACAGCGCCTGAAGGCTGAGGGGGTACCCATTTTCACCCATACCCGGGCGATGGAAGTGCAGCGGGATGGCGATCATCGCGTTGTAGAGACCGACCAGGGGCACCGTATAAGCGCCGGGCGAGTAATAATGGCGACCCACCTGCCCGCTTTCGCGAAAGCAGAACAAACTGCCCTGCCGCCCAGCCGTACCTACGTTATGGCCTACAAGGTGAAAGGCGAAGTACCGCAGGGCCTGTTCTGGGATATGCAGTCGCCCTATCACTACACCCGCAATGCCGAATACAACGGCCAACAGGTCCTCATCACTGGCGGTGCCGACCACCGCACCGGCACCGTGCAGGACACCGACGCCTGTTTCCGCGAACTCGAAGATTATATCCGGGAGCATTACCCGGTTGATGAGATGCTGCACCGCTGGTCTGGCCAGTGGTACGAACCCACCGATAAGCTGCCCATGATTGGTAAAAGTATACTGGACGAGCGGGTACTGGTTTCCAGCGGCTACTCCGGTGACGGCCTGGTGTTCGGCATGATGGGTGCCCGGCTGATTACCGACCTGCTGCAGGAGGAAGAAAACCCGCTGCTGAATGTTGTCCGCCCCCGCCGCATGCACCTGAAATCAGACTACATAAAAAACAATGCGGAAGTGGCCAGGCACTTTGTAAAGGACCACCTTTCCTCCTACCCCAAAGACCTGAGCAGCATTGAGCCCGGTACCGGCCGCATCCTTCAGCACAACGGCAGCAAATACGCTGTCTACCGCGACGAAGCCGGCGAGCTGACTACGCTGTCGCCGACTTGTACGCACATGGGCTGCACCGTACGCTGGAATCAGGGCGAGCGCACCTGGGACTGCCCCTGCCACGGCGGCCAGTTTTCTGCCAAAGGAGAACCTCTGCGCGCTCCGGTCCGCAGCCCGCTAAAGCCGAAGCCGCTTGAGGAGTAACCGTACCGCTGCCGAATGAACCGCCTGCCGCTGCGGGGAGTTTCAATGGCTGCTCGCCCACAGCCGCCCGCTGTGATCAATGTTCCAATGGCCTCCACCGCCCGGTGCCGGAAGGCGGAGGGGAAAGGTTTCCGGAGAAGCCCACACTTGCAGTTGCGGCTCATACCCGGGAAGCTCCACTGCGGGCAGGCTCAGCTTTTTCGTTTCACCAGCGTAGTAGCCATTGGCCTCCCGGAAAGCCTGCTGCTGATGGTACAATTGCCAAAGCGCCCATTTGACGGCCTCCTCCGGCTTTTGCCGAAAGGCCTCTGCTGCCGTACCTGCCGTTTGTCCGGAAAACTGCACATACCCCCAGGTCTCCACCTGATGCATATCTACTCTGCCGGAGGGCGACCACACCCAGTTTTCTTCCGGCCAGCGCACCACCTCCCCTGTCTCCGGATCTGTCTTCTTGTGATACTGCCCGTCGCGCACTTCGAAATGCCAGTCGACGCGCGAAAAATTGACCCGCCACTGCTCACCAGGTTCCGGCATCCGGGCCTCCGGCGCCATTTCCGCAAGGGCGCTCCATGGCAGGGCTACTTCTACGATCCAGGAAGTATCCCGGTCGGAGGGGTCGTTTAGGGTGCCTCGCAGTTGCACAGCGGTACGGATGCCTTTCATATCCCAGTTGTTGAGGTATTTGGGCAAGCCGTCGGCTACCCGGTAGGGGCGGATGAGGAAGAGGTCCCAGATGGCATTGTGGGCGTTCATTTCAAATTCGTAATAGTACTGCCCGTCCCCGTCCGGGTCGATAAAAATTTCAAAATCATCATTTTGGTACATCACCGCGTCCCGCTCGGTAAGGGTTGCCCAAAGATGGGGTTCCAGCAGCTCTGCCGCGAAGTAAAAAAAGGCGCTGTCCCAAAGCATCTTAGCGCGGGTCCGGTAGGCAGGAGCCGGGCGCAGTGGGCCTTCAATGTCTGTAAAGTCGGCAGTCCATGCTGCTTGCTGCCAGCTATCCTCGTCCAGCTTGCCGTCTACCCGGATCGGGTCTGCTGCCCGCTGACAGACGTACTGCCGGGGCGCGAAGGGAATCGGGTGTGTGTAAGTGGCCGCCGGCTGGGCGCTCGGGCCCCGGACGGACAGCACTACGAACAAAAAAGGAAGGAAACGCAGCATTTTTTGTCGACAAGATAGCAAAAGCCTGCTATGGCTAAGCCATAACTTGGATGCCGCCGCCAGGATTACTATTTTTTGGTATGCACTTGATCAACTTCATCCATACCCTCTTTTCCGTCCTGGCGCTGCTCGCCGGCGGCTATATCTTTTTTTCCGCAAAAGGGACGGCGCGGCACGTGCAAGCCGGCTGGGTATATGTGGCCAGCATGCTCATCCTGATCTTTACCTCCTTTTTCATCTTCGACCTCTTTGGGGGTTTCGGTGTTTTCCATGCCTTGTCGATCGTATCTCTGGGTACGATGGCGCTGGGCATATACTTCCCGCTGTTCGCACGATCTAACCGGGGCTGGCTGATACAACACTACATGTGGATGTCTTACAGCTACGTAGGCCTCGTCATGGCAGGCGGCTCTCATCTTTTTGGGCTGGTTCCGGAATGGCCCAACTGGCTGCGGATATTCTTATTTTGGGGGCTTCCCTACTTGCTGGGCTCTTTTTGGATTTTCCGCTTCCGCAAACGCACACTGCAGGAGGTGAAGGACCGGAAGGGCCTGCAGATAGTGGTACGATAAACCTAAAAACCAGTTTATGAACCATTAGCCAGGCAGGACTATTAGGTGTGCAACATAAAGTACATCGCACCATGAAGACCTACCTCACTCCGTTGCTGTTATGCCTATGCCTGCTATCTTGCCGCAAAGAAGCTGCTGACACCCGGCTATCCGATGAAGCTTTCTGGCGGCTCGGCTGGCGGATGATCGGGAACAGCTGGAACGGAGATTACCAAACCGCAAGTATACAATTTGACTCTCTGATTGGGCAACGCGACAGCATGGACCGGCAGTTTGTGCTCATCGGGCTGGAAGCCAAGCTGGAGCTTGGCAAAGAGCAGGAAGTGGAGGCCCTGCTGGAAGCACAGCCCCGGGAAATACAACAACAGCTTTGCCGCAGCCCACTGCTGGCCGGGCGCGGCCCCTGCGCCGAGCTAAGGCAGGAAACCGTGCAGGAACCCGAACTGCAGCGGGAGCTCGTGCGCATGTTTATGGATGATCAGCAGGTGCGCGGCAACTGGATGGATGAGCTTCGGCAAAAGTACCGCATCGACTCCTCCGAGGTAACGGGCACTTCGATGAGGCAGGTAGATGAGCGCAACCGGGAACAACTGAAGCAGATCATCACCAACTACGGTTTCCCTACCCGGCAGTTGGTAGGCAACGAAGCTATGGAGGGTGTTTTTTACATTATACAACATGCGGACCTCGATAGAGCCTGGCAAGCAGATCAATTGTCTTATATTCGGGAGGCCGTAGAGCGGGGCGAGCTGGAAGCGCAGAACTAT
>CAJXXJ010000320.1 GCA_913062745.1 uncultured Phaeodactylibacter sp. | reverse complement strand
TGCTCTGCTCTACCCGGTCGAAGTCCATGATGGTAATCTGGCCTACGCCGGCAGCGGCCAGGTACATCAGCACCGGGCTGCCCAGGCCGCCGGCGCCGATCACCAGTACCCGGCTTTGCTTCAGCTTCAGTTGGGCTTGCAGCCCGAAGCCGGGGAGCGAAAGATGGCGGGCGTAGCGCTGTAGTTCACTTTGGGTGAGGGCGGTGTTTTCCATGTTGCAATCAGGCTTTTCCATGTCGCAGATTCTGTTAAAAAAGCAGAAAGTGGAGCGTAGATTTTTTTATGTGGAAATAAATTGGGATTTTTACAATATATAATCGGTTTTTGGGATAGCCTCTCTCCTTCGGATGACGATGGAGGGAGGTTTTTTTACGAAATCGGGGCATCCAAAATGATGCTGTCCCGAAACTCTTTCTCCAGCAGCAGCTCGATATTTTTGTAGACAATTTCGCCCATCGTCCGGCATTCCAGGAAAGCCCGCGTGCCGTGGTGGTAGCTGAGCTCTTCGCTGAGCTGCCAGATTTTCTCCTCCGTGGATAATTTATCTTTAATCATGACCTTCATCAACTCCGCAAACTGATCCTGCGAAGCTTTAACCCGCATGGCGATGAGGCTGCGCTCTTCCAGCTGATACTGCCTTACCGTTTGGGGCTTCATATGGCCCATACCGAGGAAGATGATGGGGTTGTTCTCCTTGAAGTACTGCGGCAGGTAAAAGCTTTTACGCCCTTCAAAAGATTGCTGGTCGAAGTCGATAGCGCGCATGCGGAACTGCGAGCCTTCAATATCAGGCGTGATGTCAATGACATAATTGTAGGACCGCATGTCGCCAAGCAGCCGTACAAAACAGCGTTCATTGAACTTGATGAATTCCTTCGCGATCCGGATTTGGTTGAATACGGTGTCGTCCAGTTGGTGCTTCATGAAGTCGTCGCCCGGTATGCCCGCCACGTGCTCTTCGATAAGGGTAGCGCCGTCAATCAGGAACGTAACCCGGTTAGGCGAAAGCAGGTCTTCCAGTTCCAGCCCATAGATGCGGGAAGCATCCGCCTTTTTGATGTAGAAGTGGTCGTAGTTGTCATTGATCCGGTTGATGATGCGCACCCGGAAAGGCTTGGTGTTGCCAAAGGTGCAGTAGTCAATACGCGCCACGGTGAGGTGGTCCAGCACTTCCACGTCGCCATCGGTTTTCAGCAGGGCGTAGATGCGCTTCATTGCCTCGTTGACCTCTTTGAAGTCTGTTTGTGCGTAGTATACCGTTTCCCAAAGCGTATCTTCTCCTTCCTGATCATAAAGGGGCACGGCCGACTCGTAGCGCAGCAAGTCGTTGTACTGCAGCGGCAGGGCGGTAGCGCGGTTATGCTGCTTCAGGTATTTCAGCAGCGGTGGCCGCACCGGGATCATGGATTTCTTTTTGGAGGGGATATTTCCTTTCATGGGCGGTAGAGTTTAAGGCAAACGGGCGTGGGGCTCGGTAATATTTCGCTTACGCTCAGGCTGCCATCAGTGGTATCTCTGTCAAATACAACAATATTATCGCTGTTCTGATTAGCCACAAGCACTTGCTTTCCGTTCGGATGCATCAGGAAATTGCGGGGGAATTCGCCTGCTGTGGAGGCATGGCCGCGCGCTTCCAGCCGGCCGTCCGGCAGCACCTTATAGATGGCCAGGCTGTTGTGCCCGCGGTTGGAGGCGTAGAGGTAAGTACCATCCGGGCTGAGGTGGATGTCGGCGCAGGTATTCTGTCCCTGGTACGATTCCGGAAGGGTGGTAATGGACTGCAGGAGTTGCAGATTGCCCGTTGCCGGGTCTAACGTATAGGCATTGACCGTAGCGTCGAGTTCATTGATGAGGTAGAGCCATCGCTGTTTGGGGTGGAAAGCCAGATGGCGCGGACCGGCACCGGCTTGCACTGTTATACCGGACTGACGGCTCAGTGACGCTTGCCCTTCTGCCGTCTCCCAGTTCAGTACCTCAATGCGGTCCGTACCTTTGTCTGCCACAAAAACAAACTGCCCGCCCGGCCCGGGCAGGATGCAGTGCGGGTGGGAGGCTTCCTGCTCCGCGTGTGGCCCGCTGCCTGTAAACTGCAGGGTATCACTCGCAGGGCTGAGGCTGCCGTCGGGGCGGCGGGGCAGCACGGCTACTGTGCCGCCCACATAGTTAGCTACGAGTACGCTGCTGCCATCCGGGTGCAGGCTTACATAACAGGGCGCAAAGCCGTGCGTGGCTTGCCGGTTCAGCTCTTTCAATTGGCCGTCTGCGAGGATTTGGTAAGCCACTACCTGCCCGCTGCTGTCTACATCGGGCCCGATTTCGGAGACGGCGTAAAGCAATGAGCGCTCCTCATCAATAGTCAGGTAGGAAGGGTTGATGATGCCCGGGGTAGTGGCTTCCGCCGACCAGCCGGGGCCATCGGCTTCCAGGCAGTTGATGCCTTCGGCTTTGCCGTCCACATGCGCCTCCTTTTTGGTGTAGGTGCCTACGAACAAAAGGGCAGCGGTGGTGGCTTCAGGCTGTTCCGGGGCCTGGCAGCTCAGCAGGCAAAGGAGTAGCAGCATAATCAGGTGGCGCATACTTTTTGCCGGTTAAGATAGAAAAATTATGGCGGTCAGAAGCCCGGCCTGGCATCCGCGTTGGTCCGGTTGTAGGGTATGTTGAGGAAGTCAAGCGAACCTGGTTTTACCCGGATGTAAAAGCTATAGGTACCGATGGTGGGCTGCCAGTTGGCGCCGGCTGTCCAGCAGTGCAGGTCGCGCGTAAAGCCAACGGAAGGGAAGGTGACGCCCTTACGGACAAAGTCGTAGCCGAAGTTGCCGATATTCACGAACCAGTTGTCCGTCAGCTGTATGCTGCCTGAGCAGTTGAGCGAGTTGGTCTGAATAAACAGCGTATCTCGCCCGTCCTGTGGCCGTACCTGCCATTCAAAACCGATGTTGTGGCTGATCCGGAAGTTCTCGAACAGGCTCAGGAAGTCCGTTTCCTCTACCCGGAGCCGCCCGCGCTGTTGCAGTTCCTCTTCTTCACTGAGCAATACCTCCTCCTCTTCGCCGAATAGCAGGGCGCGGAGTTTCCCCACCGTAATATTCGTTACCAGACGTGCATTAGCCCGGTCGAAGCGCAGCGGGCGCCCGCTGTCTTCCCATACGGTGCGGTCAATGCGCCGCCCGTTGCTGTTCTGTACGTAGGGGTCGAAAGTAGCGCCCATATTGAGCGTGGTGATGCCCTTCAGGAAACGGGCGGTACCGCGAACGGCCACCGGGCTCCAGTTTAGCGAGTCGGCTGCGAAATTGTAGTTGCCGCCAACGACGAGGTTATCAAACAATTTGACTTTTTTCTCGGTAGAGTCCTTACGGGAAAAGACCTTGGCTTCAAAAATGTTATTCAGCGAGTAGCTCATGGTCATCTGCCGGCCGGACTGCGATGGCCCGCCGAATATCCCGCCGTCAAAGATGGAGTAGGTGTCAAATTCGTCCAGGGTGCGCGGGTCGCGGACTTCGCGGAAGTAGCCCAGCTCCGGCCGCGTGTAATCCGGTGTAAAGTTGAAGGACAGGTTAGGTTTTATGATATGGCGCAGCCCCCGTATCCGGCCCTTGCCAAAGCGGAGCGTACCGAAGATTTGAGTATTCAGACTCAGGCTCGCATTAAACTGCCGGTAGGCTTCAAATCCGCCCACCTGCCGGTCGGTAACTTCCCCGTAGGCCAGGGTGTCGATAGTCTGCTTGCCGCCATCCACCATGGTGTCCAGCTCAATCTGTGTGGGGTCAAATTCCCGGCGCAGGGTGCGCAGGTACCAGACCTCTTCGTAGTTGGCAGAAGGGTTGAGGTTGAAATACTTAAATACCTTGAAAGACGTACCGCCGTGGGGGTTTTGCTGCACGCCGAATTGGGCGTTTTCCAGCGTTTCCCGCGTGAAGAGCGTGGTGTCGGCCGCTTGGAATTGGTTGCGTGCCTCCGCCCGGTAGCGCATGGTGATGGCTTCGAACCACTTTTCTTTGCCCGTGCGTTCCTTGCGTTTGAAGGGGTTGAGGGCCTGCGTCTGAAACTGCATATTCGGGAAGCTGACCGTTACCTGGCGCGTGTTGGAGTTCTGGTTGTGGTTGAAAGAAGCGTTGAAGTTAAACGGCTTGTCGCGCCAGTTTTTGCTGAAGTTGAAGTTGGAGCGCAGTTGGTTTTCCAGCCGGCGGGTATCGTTGAATACGCGCCGCTGGTAGTTGTTGGTCTGTATATTGATGGAGCCGCCGAAGTTGATCGTCGGGTGAGCCGAGCTTTCCTGCCGGTGGCTCCACTGGAAGAGGAAGGAGCGGGGGCGGGAGATGACGCCTTCATCGTCTTCGCTGCGCCGCACATCGTAACCGAGGTTGAAGTTGCCGGAGTATTTGTAGCGCTTTCGGTACTGGGAGATGGCGTTGACGCCCCAGGTGCCTTTCAGGTAGATATTGCCGGTCATCGACAGGTTGAAGTGGTCGCCCAGCGGGAAGTACCAGCCGATGCCTTCGAGGCCGAAGCCCCACTGCGGCGAGTACTGATAGTCGCGGGGGAAGATCAAGCCGGTGCTTCTGCCCGAGGCGATGGGGAAGAACCCGAAGGGAAGCCAGATGGGCGTAGGCACATTCATGATCTCCAAATTGGACGGGCCGACTACAACCAGCTCGTTCGGTATAACTTTTTGGCGCTGGCTGCGTATACCAAAGTGCGGTTCGTCGTGCTGGCAGGTCGTGAAGATAGAATTGGAGCTGAAAATGACGTTGCGGTCTTCTGCGAGGGTATCCTGAGCTTCCTGCGTGACGAATTTGGATCGGCCGGAGCGCACGACGACATCGTTTTGCTGGGTCACCACATCGTAGACCATGCCCCGCTTGGTATTGAAGTTGTAACGCATGCTGTCTGCGGTGAAAGACTGGCTGTCATCCGAAAACTCCGGCAGCCCGGCGGGCAGGCCCAGGCTGTCCGGCATTCCTTCGGCGGTTACGATATTCGTCTGCCAGTCGAAAATAATATGAGCCGCTTTCAGGTTAATGCTGGTATAGGTAACGGAAGCGTTGCCGTAAAGGTGGACCTGCTGATTGGCGATATCGTAGATCATGGAGTCTTCAGCGGTGTAGTCGACCGGCGCGTCGAGCGAGTCTTTGGACAGTTCGATGCTGCCACTGAAGGCGGCGGAAGAAGGCGGCAGGCTGTCTGCCGGCAGGGCATCGCTGCCGCCGTAGCGCTCCTGATAGCTGAGGCTGTCGCGGGGCACGGTATCCCGGG
>CAJXXJ010000319.1 GCA_913062745.1 uncultured Phaeodactylibacter sp. | reverse complement strand
AAATGGAGCGCCTTTTGGCAAAGTTGCAGGCCATCACCTCCCGGCATTGCCTGCCTGCCGGAAAGGGCATATATTGTAGGTTTCATTTCTAAACCATAAACCCATTAATCTATGAAATCCCTGTTGTTTGCTCTGCTTTGCATCACGCCATTCTTTACTGCCATTGACATCACCGGCGACTGGAGCTCTGCGCTGCAGGACCGGGAAGGAAACAGTATCCCTGTGACCCTTAGCTTCAAAGCAGATACCTACACCGCCGACTTCGGCAACGACGGTACAGTGGATGTAGCAGGCAGCTATACCCTCGAAGGCAATCAAATCAGTATGACCGACCGGGAGGATATCGAAGAGCCCTGCCCGGGCACCGGCGTATACACCATCCTGCTCGAAGGCAACGAAATGCGCCTGGAGCTGGTCAGCGATGATTGCGAAGTACGCAAGGGCGCGCTGAGCACGATGGTCATGACCCGTCAATAGGCGCGTACGTATAGCTCGTAGGTGTAAATAATTTCCTTTTCAGCCCCTGGCCCAAGCTGCAGTGCCCACTCTATCTTGTTGATGCGGTTGGCACTGCTGCGGGGGTTGGGGAGGAACAGGGTGTCCCAATCCTCCGAAGACTCCTTAAGCTCACCGGTAATGGTTTTTTCCAGCTCCAGCTTTATGGCTTTATCGCGGTAGTTCTTCAGTTTGATGCGCCCGCGGATTTCCAGCAGGTCGTACTCACTGCCGCCCCAGCGCAGGGCTTCGGGCTTGCGGCTCAACTCTTCAGCGGTTTCGGTCACATAGACATCGGTAGCGGTGGTGACCGGCAGGTATACCTGGCCGCCGGGCGGAGTGAAGTTGAGCCGGTCCTGGCTGACCGGGCGCTGCCGCTTGCCTTTGGCATCAAGTACCAGTGCAGTGCCGGTGGTCCAGGGCGTCTTCCCTTCATTTTTGATGCGGAGGGTGTGGTTTACGGGCGTTCGCTGCTCTTCTGTATTGGCGTCAGCCTGGGCGAAAGCCGTATTGTCACCGTAGTTGGACAGTCGGGCGCGGTAGACGTGCTCAATATCCACCTCGGTAGACAGAATGTCGTAAAGTGCGCGTTCACCCGGGGTCAGCGCTACGCCTTTCAGTTCGTAAAAGAACAAATCTTCGCTGGCTTCGCCTTCCAGCTCCATAGGGGGCGGGCTGTAGCTGTAGGAGGTGGGCGCTTCTGCAACGGCTTGATAGTTGCTAAACTGGGAACGAAAAGGGTTGAGGTTGTGTACTTCCAGCTGGCCCAGCTTAACGGCAGGTTCATCCGTCAGGAAGGGCTCGGGCTCGTTGCTGTAGCTGAAATTAGGTACGCCCACTACGAAGTACAAATCGGCATTCGCAGCGCTTTCCCGCTCATTGACCACCTGACCGCGCAGCGTGAGCCGCGCTTTGCCCTCCGCTGTGATCTGCACCAGATAGTTGGGCATCCAGCTCAGTCCGTCCGTCAGATAGAGCATGCCCAGCGGCTTGTCGTCGCCGGGTTCAGCGTACTGCAATTCCACCACCCGCTCCGGCCTTTTGCCTTGCAGGGTGTAATCAGGCGCCTCAGCAAACTCAATGCTGCGGATAGAGCCAGCATCCCACATCTGCCACTGTCCGGCGGTAGTCTCCAGAATAACCTGATCGCGCAGCACGCCGCGCAGGGTGCCTTGTACTTCATACAGCGCATCCAGCGTCGTCTGAATGCTCAGGGTCACTTCTTTCCCTTCGTTCAGCTCCAGCGCATCAATGAGGTTGGGAGCAGGCCGGCGGAAATCTACGGAGTCCACAAAGGAACGCACATAGCGGAAACGCTCGCCTTCCGTACCCAGCCAGAAGGTGCCCAGTTTGGCCTCCGGTAGTTCGCCGCTGAGGCGGTAGCGCCCTTTGTCATCGGTGGATACTTTGGCGGTTTTTTCTATAAATGCGAGCCCGTTTTTGAACAGGGCAATGCTCCTGGTCTCGAAGCCTTCCTGTGCTGTCAGCAGTAGCGGCAGCAGGAGCAGGGTAAGCAGGGTAGTGGTTCTCATCTTGTTGGGTATGGTTTTAGGTTAACATACACTTAGTCGGGCAGCAGCGCCCGAACAGCCAGTTCGTAGCCCTTCAGCCCCAGCCCGGCAATGACGCCCCGGCAGTTGGGCGCCAGATAGGAATGGTGCCGGAAAGGCTCCCGGCGGTATACGTTGGAAATATGCACCTCGATGACAGGTGCTTCGATAGCCGCAATGGCGTCCGCAATAGCGACCGAAGTGTGCGTGTAGGCCCCGGCATTCAGTACCACCCCGTCGCAGGAAAAGCCCTGCGCGTGCAGCTCATCAATGATGGCGCCCTCGTGGTTGCTTTGAAAGTAAGTCAGCTCGTGCTCCGGGAAAACCGCCTGCAGGCTTTTGAAGTACGCTTCAAAGGACGTACTTCCGTAAATGCCTGGCTCCCGCTTGCCCAGCAGGTTGAGGTTGGGCCCGTTGATGATCACAATATGCATCAGTTGCCTTTGTCTGACATGAACTTGATGCGCACCAGCTGAATCTCCTCCGGCGTGATGTCATCATCTCCCAGTTCAGCAATAGCTTCCTCCAAAGAGTCGGTCTCCGCTTCCATGAAGTAATCCTCAATGTCTTCGCGGGAGTACTCGTCCACGTTTTCCTCCAGGTAATAATCGATATTCACCTTAGTGCCGGAAAGTACAATAGCGTACATCTCATTGAGCAATTCTTCCATAGAGAGGTTGTTGGCTTCCGCCAAATCCTCCATCGGCACCTTGCGGTCGATGCCCTGAATGATATTGACCTTTACTTTGGACTTGTTCGCCACCTGCTTCATGACAAAGTCGCTCGGCCGGTCGATATCATTCTCCTCCACGTACCCCTTGATGAGGTTGATGAAGGGGCGGCCGTAGCGCATCGCCTTGCCCTTGCTCACTCCGCTGATATTGACCATATCGTCCATTGAGATGGGGAAATGCGTGGCCATGTCCTCGAGCGAAGCATCCTGGAAAATGACAAATGGAGGCACACCGTGCCGTTTCGATTCCTGCCGCCGCAGATCGCGGAGCATCTTCATCAGCGTCTTGTCCAGCACAGCGGCGCCGCCTTTGGCTTCTTCCTCCTCAGCGGCTACCTCCTGCTCAAAGTTGTGGTCAATCGGGATTTTAAAGGATTGGGGTTTTTTCATAAAAGCCTCACCCTTTTCCGTCATCTTGAGCAGCCCGTAGGTTTCAATGTCTTTACGCAGCAGATCATTGAGGATGGTCTGCCGGAACACAGAGTTCCAGAAGGTTTCATCGTGCGCAGCCCCTTTGGCGAAGAGCTCCTTGCGGTCGAAGTTGTAGTCCTTGATCTGCTTGGAAGCATTACCGATCACGAAGTCGATCATCGTTTTCATGACGTAATTCTCGTTCAGGTCTTCCACCGCTTTAAGCGCCAGCACGACCTCATCCTTCACCTCCACCCGCTCCTTGGGGTGGCGGCAGTTGTCGCACATCTTATTGCAGTTGTCGTCATCAAACTGTTCTCCAAAGTAGTGCAGCAGGAAACGGCGGCGGCAGGAAGTCGTCTCAGAATACGACATTACTTCCTGCATGAGCTGAGTGCCCATTTCGCGCTCTGCCACCGGCTTGTCACGCAGGAATTTTTCCAGCCGCAGTATATCTTTATAGGAGTAGAACGCCACACAGCGCCCTTCTAGCCCGTCGCGCCCGGCCCGGCCCGTCTCCTGATAGTAGTTTTCTATGCTCTTCGGGATATCGTAGTGGATGACGAAGCGCACATCCGGCTTATCTATGCCCATGCCGAAAGCAATAGTCGCCACAATCACATCCACCTCTTCCATCAGGAAGTCATCCTGTGTTTTGGAGCGGGTTTTGGCGTCAAGCCCGGCGTGGTAGGGAGCCGCTTTGATGTCATTGACCCGTAGCGCCTGTGCGATATCTTCGGCAGACTTGCGGCTTTGTACGTAGATGATGCCGGACTGATCGGGCATCCCCTTGATAATCTGCACAATCTGCTTCAGCGTCTGCTCTTTTTTGAGCTTGGGGCGTACCTCGTAGTAAAGGTTTTCGCGGTTGAAGGAAGATATGAAGGTATTGTGCTCCTTCATATTCAGGTTTTTCACGATATCAGACTGCACCTTGGGCGTAGCAGTAGCGGTGAGCGCCACTACCGGTATTTGCGTCCCGATTGCATCCAGCATATCGCGGATACGGCGGTATTCCGGGCGGAAGTCGTGCCCCCATTCGGAGATACAGTGCGCCTCGTCCACCGCCACAAATGAGACATTCACCTCCTGGAAGAACTTGATGTTTTCTTCCTTGGTCAGCGTTTCCGGAGCGATGAAAAGGATTTTCGTTTTACCGTCGATGATGTCCTGCCGTACCTGCCGGGTCTGAGATTTAGTGAGGGAGGAATTGAGGAAGTGAGCCACTTCGTCACCCTGACTGTAGCCGCGGATGGAGTCCACCTGATTTTTCATCAGTGCGATAAGGGGAGAGATCACGAGCGCTGTGCCATCAAGCATCATAGCGGGCAGCTGATAGCAAAGGGATTTGCCACCGCCGGTAGGCATGATCACAAAGGTGTCATTACCGCCTAGTACGCTTTTGATGATGGCCTCTTGCCGGCCTTTAAATTTGTCAAAACCAAAGAACGTATGGAGTGCATCGTGCAAAGATTCTTTCGTCGTAGTCATGGTTAGACTCTTCTGTTTTTTCACTTACTTTTGTGCGTAGTTGCTATGGGCTCGCCGGGCGAGCGTCATGGGCTATCGTCCTAATTTAGCTAAAAAAACGGGAACCCGAAGGCTCCGCAGTATTCTTAACGATTTTTCCTTGCCCTTTTCGGGCACCCCGCTTGTCAGCAGCCGCTGTTTGTCAGGGAGTTAGCTGAATGAAAAAGCTTACTGCCGGCCAAATCCGGGGGTGCTGTATTTTGAACTCAACTGGCAGCAAATCAAGGACTTAGCATGCCCGTTTTCAAAAAGCCATCAAAAATACAAAAAACGAGTGACTTCTAAAGCTTTAATTGCGAAAACCGCACTACGCACACTGGAAATTGAAATTGACGCCCTGACTGCACTAAAAGACAGTATCAACGGGGATTTTGTAGCATGCGCAGAAGCTGTTTTCAGGTGTGAGGGCCGTTTGGTGGTGACGGGCATCGGCAAAAGTGCGCTGGTGGGCCAGAAAATAGTAGCCACGCTCAATTCCACCGGCACGCCCGCTTTATTTATGCACGCCGCGGATGCCATCCACGGCGACCTGGGGATGATTCAGCAG
>CAJXXJ010000318.1 GCA_913062745.1 uncultured Phaeodactylibacter sp. | reverse complement strand
GTAGACAATGCCTTCGGCGACCGCAACCTGGTTTGTACCTGCCCGCCGATGGAGGCGTATGAGGAGGAGGCTTAAGTGAAAATAGAAAAGCAGCCGGCGGATTACCGCCGACTGCTCTTCTTTCCTTTCAAGGCTTACCGCTGAATGAGCAAGGTCGCTCCCCAGTCTTTTCGGGCAGCCTTATCTGATACCCGGATGTAATAGATGCCTTCCGGCCAATCTTTTGTAGAAATGTTCGTCATGTCACTTTCAAAGAAGCCTTGTGCCACGCTTTGCCCGTTGGCATTGAATACCTGCAGGCTGAAGTTGCCAGGGTAAGGCGCTATCAGCCGGGCTTGTGAGCTGGCTGGGTTTGGGAAAACCGAAAGGTCGCCTGCTGCTTTAGCCAGCGCAGCCGTTGCTCCCTGGCCGGCACTTCCTCCGCTTGCCTGCCCGGCAGAAAAGATTCGGGCTACATCGATCAGGTGGCGGCAATCTTGGCTTGCTCCGTTTCTGACGGTATCTGAGACGCCCGCCACGATATCAAACAACGCGTGGGTGCTCTGGGTCTCTTCATCATTGTCGAGCTTGTCGAAATAAGTGGACAGGGCTGCCACCATATCCTCGTCAACTCTGATATTACGCTCTGCGTAAACGCCGCACAAGAGGTCAAGCGGCACTTCCGGCCCGGTCACCGGGCCTGATGGGCAGCTATTGGGTGCAGCGGTTGCTTTAAGGGAAGTATTCAGGCTGATTTCCGGCGTCCCGCCACAGCCCGTGCCTGCCCGGTCGAGGGCATAATAAAATACACCATTGCCAGGGGTGGGGTTTGCGTTGTCGCTACCCCAGTAGTTGCCGCGGGCAGGGATGGTCTGTATGGCTTGCCCCAGCGGAGAGGTATAGCAAATGTCAAACCAAAGGCCTGTGGTAGTTACGTTGCGCTGGAAGTGGTTGGCCCGCACGAAGTTTGGATCATTCGTCTGAGAATTGATGTAGGCATCAATATTGAGCGTGATATCCTGTCCCTTGATGCCGGCCAGTCCGTTGTTTAGCAATTTTGCGCAGTCCATCGTCACCATACCATAAGCATCTGTACTGCTCAGCTGACCCTGCTCGATGAAGATGCCGTATGCTGCGTTATTGGCTACTTCCGCCTGCCCGCGCAGTATTACATTAGCTCTGAAGCCAGCGGGGCAGTACAGGCCAATATCGTTATCGCGCAGCTTGCCGCCGGTCATGAGCAATTCTTCAACATTTTCTACGAAAATTCCTACTGAAGCAGTGTTGTCCTCCGGGCTGCTGTCGTTGCCGGTGAAGTGGTGGATGTCGCAGTTTTGCAGCCTGGCGCCTTCCACATTGCTCAGCGCCAGCCCGATGCCGCCCTGTGTACCGTCGAAGTTGCAATCCCACGCCCTTAGCAATCCGGAGTCTTCGAGGAGTACAGAAAAACTGTTGTTGGCAAAGTCGGTATTGACAAGCCAGAGGTCGAAGGAGTTGGCCGGGAACAACCCATCGCCGAGTATAGCTGCTTCAAAGCCTTGCATGCGAGAGTCAAGCACCCGCAGAGTGTTGGACTGTTCCATCCAAAGTGCGCTCATACCGCCGCTGCCGGCCATATCCATTTCCACCACCACTGCGGACCCGCCGGGCCCAACTTTGATGCGGGAGCCGCTGAAGAACTCAGCCAGGCCTTTTTCCAGCACAAGGTCAGCGCTGCCGATGTCCAAATCAGCATTTTGCTGCAGGCGCAGGAACCGCTTGCCGAAACCCCGCCCTTCAATACGGAGCGAGCCGCCCGGTAGGCTCAGCGTATGCCCCTGGAAAAAGTCGAAGAAACCATTGCCGGTAAACTCGAAGCTGCCCTGTATTTCCAGCTCGCCCTGTACTTCCAGCACAGCACGGCCAAAGGGGTCGGCTCCGTCCCAAAGCTGGATTTTAGCCCCATCAGCGATGACCAGCCTCCCGCCCGGCTCTACAGTCAGCGCAGACTCTTGGCTGATGCGCAGGGTGGCGTCCGATTCTACGATCACCTCCCCTCCGTCTTCAATGCGGATAGCACCGCCGAAGCGGGCTTCGAGCAGCCCGCCGCCGCGCACGAAGGTGCGGCCCCCGTCCTGCACGATGTACTCAGAGGCTTTGTTGACTTCTACCTGGCCGTCCTGCTGTATGTCTACGGTGGCGTCAGCTTGTACGTAGACGTCTCCAGTATTTTGAACGCCCGCACCTGCATTCCATTCGCCAATAACCATTCTGCTATCGTTCTGTATGGTGACAGTTACCGGGTTGTTATCGCAAAAACCACGAGTGATAAAGACATCAAAGTGAGAAACACTTTGGTTAAAAGGATTAGCTAAGTTTGTAGTAAATGCAATCCTGTCGAATACATTGACCAGCATCCTGCCGCTATTTGTTATAGTCAGGTTTTCATCAATTGTATTCGTCGTAGCCTTTAAAACAAATGTTGGAGTAGCAGACTGATAGTCAAATTCCTGACCAGAATCCCCAAAATTATAAAAGTCGTTACCTGTCAATAAAGTGAAGCCTCCCGGGACTTCTAGAAGATTCATCCTAATTACACCTGCATTATCTGGATGGAAATCGACGTGCTCAAGGTTATCATCCAATGGGTTAGGGGCATCCTCATTATAAGCTACCACTTCATTGGCAATACTTCTGGCAAGGATATCGGCATTGTTGCTAATGGACTCAAAAGGGTCGCTTAGGGTAGCATTGGACCCCTGAAAAGGCCCTATGCCCAGCGCGCTAACTGTCGGGATAAAGCAAAACTGGCGAACAGGTAGGTTAATGAAATCCAAATCTTCAATATCAAGATTGAGCTCACCTTCCAGTTCATTGGGATTAACGTCCGCAAATCCACCAGGGGCATTGTCAATCGGCCAGATATTCGGATCGTCGGGAACTTCATACTTAAGAGGCGGTTGAATTATGATTTCCACACCGAATACAATGGCGGTAATACGACCCCTGTATATAGTTTGCGTACCCTGTCCAGCTATAGAAAACCCTGCAAAATCAACTTTCACTCTTGTTGTGGTGATAAATGCGATTACTTCAACTACAGTCGACCAAAAATCACTAAAGTTACTGTTTCCCAGATTTAATTCTTCAAGGTTTTGGAGGATGTCATTGATTGATGCATCAACATCGAAAAGGTTATCTCCACCACTAAAGCCTTGACTCAAACTGAGTTGAGAGCCGTTGGCAATAGCAATGTGTTTAGCATCCACTAATTTTCCATCGCCGTTCAGCCCCATGGTGGAAAAGCTCTCGTAAAAAGTACGGTAGGGGCTACTGGGATCATCTGGCTCATCTGCAATATGGTACATTAACATCTGCCTTGCGGAAGCACTGTTTAGAGTTGCGATAGCTTCGCCTAGTTCAGGGATAAATTCAGTTAGCGGAACGCCTGCAGTAAACGGATTGTCGAGTGGGTCTTCATCTATCAGTAAAAGACTTAAGTGTGTAACCAGGGCTTGATATGCCAGCGGTATATTCGCCCCGCGCAGCGGTGCATCAAAGCTGATCATCAGCTCTGTTTCGTGTTCCTCACCAGTCTCTTCCATCCCTAGGAGGGCTAAGGGGCCCAACAAGCCGCCCATGCTTATGCCCAACACCACGTTTTCTTCTGTGCTGCCTGCCGCCGCCTTGCGGGCATTGACTTCGCGGATAACGTTGCGGACGACTTCGGCATTGACCTCCAATGCTGCGCCTGCGTTGTCGAAATCGACGAAGATGATGTCGTAGCGGGAGTTTTCTAGGTCTGTTAGTAAGTTATTCCCTGTTTGACCCGGGAAGTTGGTAAAGCTTATTAGTTGCCTAATAAGTCCATTAATGTCAAACTCAGGGAACAACCCTTCTAGCCCCATCGCCTCAAAGCCATCGAGCACGATCAAAGGCTTTTTTATGCGCGGGTCGATGCAGCAGGCGGTGAAATAGTTGACCTGTGCGCCGTCAATATTCGGGATTTGAAACTGCTGTCCTGGACAGTAGTTGCCGACATCCGTAGGAGAGACCGGACTTTGTGCAGTGGGGGCTTCTACCTGAATCCGGGAATAGGAATACAGCGTATCCCCACCCCTTTCAATAATGCGTACTTTTAGCCGCTTTTCACCGGCTACCGTGTAAGTGACATTTTGAGTACTACCCGATGTGATACTTTGGAAGCCCTGTCCATCATCAAAGTCCACCGCTGCAGAGTACTCTGTCGGGCCCCAGTTGGTTGTCAGCTCAAAGGTAAAAGAATAATTACCGGGCGCGAAAGACTTGCCGTCCCGCCAGGGAGAGGCAGCTAACAACGTTTTAGATAAATACGGGCTTTCCGGCCGGTTGGCCACATCATACAACTGATTGTTGGAAATGGATAACAGATTGTCATCTACCGCATGCTCTTTGAAAGCTCCATAGCTGAATAACAGGGCTTTAAGCGGCAGCGTGTCAGATTCAGAGAGAGGGCCGAGGGTTGCATTGTAGTCCGGCAGTTGGCTTACCGGGCTTACAGCGGCACCCATCAGCGTATCATATATCCGGCGCAGCAGGCCGGAGGTTGCGTATACACTGTCTTGCGTGCCGTCGAAAAGCGACAGGTCGGCGATCTGGAAACTTTGATCCAGTAACAAGCCATGAGGCACTTGCGAAAGATCTAAATGTTCCAGAAACTCGCCCATCGTTGTGGAGTCAGCCGGGATAGAAGTGTCTATGCCCTGCGACCAGGAACGGCTGGGTAACAAAAAGAGGAATACGCAGAGTACTGCGAAAATGGGGGGGAGAAAAATATTTTCATAATGAAAATGTTTAGCGGTTTGTTAATAATTGAAGTCAAATCGTCCCTGGGTCACATGAACGGTATCATAAGGAGGGAATTCATTTACAGCAGTAAATTCAAAAGTTCCTGAGGCGATGTTGTTTTCAATGTCAACCCTCAGAAAAACAAGCTCGTTGGCAGCGGTTGTATCCATAGCGTAACTATAAAAATGATCATTGGAAGTGGAAACGAAAGCGCAACTATAGGCTGTCACAAGTTTAGAAGTGATATCGACTTTACCAGTCAATCCGAGTGTTTCACCAATGCTTTCATCTGGCCTCTCTCGGGAAGCTCCAAAAGCGAATTGTCCAGTGCCCTCATCAAACCCACGGTTATACCGATCCGGCCCGGCGGGCAGCCATACTTCCCCATTGACCAGGCAGCCGAAGGTGTTTTCGCCTGTGGTCGTGATCGGGGGGAGTTCTTCGGGCTCCTCTGTATCATCTTTATTGGGTTGGAAGAGCGGCTT
>CAJXXJ010000317.1 GCA_913062745.1 uncultured Phaeodactylibacter sp. | reverse complement strand
CGCTTAATGTTGAGTGATCCGGCGATTTATCATTAAAACCCCCAATTTGGTAGATTGCAGGTGCATCTTTGGCAACCCTTGCGTAATTTAAGGGTCGTTTTAACAAACAAAATCACCTAATCACAATGAAAAAAGTCTATTTCACCTTTGCGATGGTTAGCCTGCTGATGACTTCCTGTATCAATGCACAGAGCGGAGAGCGCGAGTCACAATCCATCGATCAGCTCACTGGTTTTGATGCGATTTCCCTCGGCACCGCTGCCGATGTGGTCATTGAACAGGGCGACTATAATGTGGAAATCTCCGGCGACGAGGAGGCAATTGCCAAAACTGAAATCTTGGTGGAGGACGGCAACCTCGTCATCCGGCGGGATAAAAATAGCGGGATGTTCAACTGGGGCAGCCGCCGCGTACAGGTTGCTGTCCGCATGCCCAACCTCTCCGGCATTAATATCGGTGGCAGTGGCGATGTGACCATCAAAGACCGCTTTGACAGCATGGGCGACCTGACGGTTAATGTCGGCGGCAGCGGCGATGTCGAGTTTGCCGGCGGAATCGCCAAAAAAGTAAGCATCAATGTGGCCGGCAGTGGCGATGTGGATGCCTCAAATGTAGATGGAGCCAGCTGCGAAGTGAGCATCGCCGGCAGCGGTGATGTAAAAGTGGGCAACATGGAAGCACTGGAAGTCAGCATCGCGGGCAGCGGCGATGTGTCCTACCGGGGCAACCCGCGTGTGGAAAAAAGCGTAGTCGGCAGCGGCGACGTGCGGAAAATGTAGATTTTTTTTAAAAAAAAGCACATATCAGGCAGCACATTGCGGACAGCCCGGGTCTAGTGGATAAGTCTAATAAAAGCATAACGTATCCAACGGGGCTGTCCGTAGCTGTTTTTCATGTTAACACCCAGCTGGCAGCCCCGGCGTTTTTTCCTGAAGAAGCTTAGTGTAGCAGCCGGCACCGGTGCCAGAGCGTGGTTTTCCCAAATTTTCAGGCCACACTCGCGGGCATTTATCCCAATCTTCGTTTGACACACCTTTTTCATCCCAAAGGCTAAAGGTTTATTTCCCATCCCTCAGGTCCGGCTGCTCTTTTTTCTTACCGTATATAAGTCAGCAGTTTCTTACAACCACTTCACCAGCGGCAAATCCTGACGGTGTGCCAGATGCGCCTCTGATTTCGGGAAGGCCCGGAAGCCGTACTCGTACACCCCGGCCATCTGCGGGTCGATCTCGCAGCGGTAAGTCGCCACGCCGTCCCTCACTTCCTGTAGTTGCAGTTCCTGCGTAAATTCCAGATGCAGCGCTTCTTCGTCCACCCGGCTAAAGAAGACCACTTCGACGCCCAGCTCATCGGCCTGCACGCCATTCAGGTAGATGCGCAGCTGTGCATGAAAGGGCTGCCCTGTAGGCAGTGCCTTGTTGTCAGAATCAAAGGTATCCGCCTCTGCCAGCTCGATACGGTCCCAGCGCTGACGCAGGCCCCGCTTCCAGGCCGCCGCCGAACGGGCTGCTTCGTAACGGTTCGCATTCATGCGCGCCGCACGCTTGTACAGCGGATAGTAGAAACGCTCGTAGTAATCGTCCAGCATGCGCTTCATCGTAAAGTCCGGAGCGACCTCGGCAATGATATTCTTGACATAGCTCACCCAGGATTCAGAAACGCCCGACTCGTTGAAGTCGAAATAAGTCGGTACAATCTCGTATTCGAGAATATTATAGATGGTCTCTGCATCCAGCTCATTTTGCAAATCCTGGCTGTCATAGCTGCGCTCCTCGGAGAGTGCCCAGCCGGCGTCCGGGCGGTAGCCCTCGGCCCACCAGCCATCGAGTACGCTGAAGTTGACTACGCCATTCAGCGCGGCTTTCATGCCACTTGTGCCGGAAGCCTCCTTCGGTCGGGTCGGCGTATTGAGCCAGATGTCCACGCCCTGCACCAGCAGTTTGGCCATCTCCATATTGTAGTTCTCCAGGAAGATTACCTTCCCCTTAAACTCCGGGCGCTGAGACACATGGATGATGTGCTTGATCAGGTCCTGCCCGCCCTGATCAGCCGGGTGTGCCTTGCCGGAAAAAAGGAACAAGACCGGCTTGCCCTGACGGTTGACAATATCAGACAGGCGGTCGAGGTTGGTGAACAGCAGGTGAGCCCGCTTGTAAGTAGCAAAGCGTCGCGCAAAGCCGATTACAAGTGCATCTTCCTTAATGGCATTGGTCAACTCAAAGATGCTGCGCGGATTATCACCCCGGCGCTTGAGGTCTTGCTGCATCGTCTTTTTGACATAGTCCAGCAGGCGCTTTTTCAGCTTGCGGCGGATGTCCATGACCTGGCCGGCCGGCACCTCCTGTATTTTGCGCCAGTAATCTTTGTTGCTCTGGTCCTTCAGGAACTCCTGGCCAAAAACCTCCTGATACAGGTCATGCCATTCTTTGGCAATCCAGGTAGGGTAGTGGACGCTGTTGGTCACGTAGCCGAGGTGCAGCTCTTCGGGGTTGTAGCCCGGGTACAGGACGTTGAACATCTTTTGCGACACCGTGCCGTGTAGCTTGCTTACGCCGTTGACTTCCTGAGACAGCCGGATCGCCAAATGGCTCATGGAGAACAGCTCATCGTGGTTGTCCGGGTTGATTTTGCCCAGTGCAATGAACTGATGCCAGTTGACGCCCATCTCATTAGCGTAATTATAAAGGTACTCCTGCAGCAGGTCCTGGTGGAAATAGTCATGCCCGGCAGGGACTGGTGTATGCGTAGTGAAAAGGGAGCTTGCGCGTACGACTTCCAGCGCCTCCTCGAAGTTCATACCCTCGTGCTGAACGAGGTCGCGCAGCCGTTCCAGATTGGAGAATGCAGCGTGCCCTTCATTGCAGTGATAAATGTCGGATTGAATGCCAAGTGCCTTCAGGGCTCGCATTCCGCCGATGCCAAGCAGAATTTCCTGGCGCAGGCGGTGCTCGTTATCCCCTCCGTACAGCTGATGGGTGAGCGATCGGTTGTGCCACTCGTTCTCGTCGATATCGGTATCAAGCAGGTAAAGGGCGATCCGGCCGATCTGCAGTTTCCAAACCTTGGCGTGGACAATTTGGCCTTTCAGGCCTACGGTGATTTTGACCCATTCCCCCTGCTCGTCGCGTACCGGCTGTATAGGCAGCTTGGTGAATTTCTGCGGCGGGAAGTTGTTAATCTGATCACCGTGCAGGGAAATGGATTGCTCAAAGTAGCCGTAGCGGTAAAGCAGGCCCACCGCCACCATGTTGCAGTTGCTGTCGGATGCCTCCTTCAGGTAATCGCCTGCCAGCACGCCCAGGCCGCCGGAGTAGAGCCGCAGGGAGATGTGCAGCCCGTACTCCATGCTGAAGTACGCCACATTAGGGCTGTCCGGGTTCGGCTGTTCTGCCATGTAAGCATCAAACTGCTGCTCAACGCCTTTCAGCTTCGCCATGAACTGAGGATCGGAAGCCAGCTCATTGGCGCGCTGTACGCTAAGCTCTTCCAGCAGCGCTACCGGATTGTACCGCAGCTGTATGTACCGCTCGCGGTCTATGTATTCAAACAGCTCAATCGCTTCTTTGCTCCAGGACCACCAGAGGTTGTTCGCCAGCTTCTTCAGCGGCTGCAGTTCTTTGGGAAGTTTGGATTCGATAAAGATGCGTTTCAGCTTTACCGGGGTGTCTTTTAGTTGGCCAATCATATTGGTAGGTTTTATTGGAATAACAAAAATAGGGGTATTCAGGCGTACCGCGTAAGTATTCTTGTAAAAAATACACTAAGCTGTCGGCAGTCTTTAAAATAGAAGGCCGGTCTGTTCAACGTAAGGAAGATGGTGCTGTTTGCTCGCAGGCACGATTACGGCAGGGTAGTGGTGACGGAGGCAGAAAAACAGGCTCAGCTTGACTGCCCATTCAGGTTGGACTTGACATAATTGACGATGCGGCGTACGGTCTTCCGCCGGATTTCGCGTTCCAGCTCCCGGTTGATTTCCCGCAGCACGTACTGAAATTTTAGGTTCAGCGCGTCTTTCTGGATGTCCACGACCTTTAAGTTGTAGCTCTTAGGCACGATGTGGTCCTGGTATTCTGCTATGGATTTGGTCAGGTCTTTCTCGAGGGCTTCGACCGTTTTGACGGAGGCAATCATCACCGAAAATTCAATGCTCACCTTTTTGATTTCTCTGCGGGTGTAATTGACGATTTCGCTGGTAAAGACCTTATTGTTGGGTATGAAAATGACATCGTCGTCTTCGTTGAGCAGCGCGATTTTGGTAAAATTGATGTCTGTGATCTTCCCCTTATGCTCCCCGATTTTAACGTAATCATCAATACCGATTTCCCGGGAAAAGCTAATGATGATACCGCTGATGATTTCCGAGATGTAGTCTTTGGAAATGATCGCGATGGCCGCAGCTACAATACTCAGCGTAGTGAACAGCGTGCGCAGGTCAATACCCCAAAAACCGAGAACGGTCATAAACAGCGCAAAAGTGAGGAGTAGGTAGTAAATGTTTTCCAGCCCGATGATCACGTTATCTTTTTTCCGGGCGGGCAGCCGTTTGCGCTTGCGGTAGAAAAAAGAAAGTACAAGCACCACAAGGCTGGCAGCGAGCCCAAAGACCAGGAAGCCGATAATCAATGATGCATAGTGATCGTAAGGCGCAGGAAGGAAGAGCGCCGGCGGCCAGCGCAGCCGCAGTGCCAGCAAGCCCAGCAGGGCAAGCACCCGCAAACTGATCTGAATGCCACGGCGGTAGTTTGGTTTCATACAGTTGGTTTGTTCCGGCTTTCACCGGTGTTGTTCAGGTAGAACAACGCAGCAGCCGCCGGGTTTCAGCGCAGGCAGTGCAAATCTCGGAACCAGTCGATCCTTCGGCATGAACGGATATAATTATCTATATATTTCCGTATTTCCCGGAAAAGGTATATCTTAGTTGGCGAAGCTGCGAATCAAAAGCCCGCGGTAATCATACAGAGTGATATGAGAAAGAAACTGCAGAAGTTTACAGAATTTGCGGATACGCTGTTACCGCACGAAACGACTTACCTGTTGAATACCCAACAGTTTGAGGATGATATAAAGCTCGGTATCCTGGAGCGCCTGGACTACAACTGCAGGAATATCAGGCAGTTTACTCCCTATGATAAAAGTATCGACAAGCGGAAATACTCCAACCTGAAGAATTGGGTCAACGAACGGCTGGAGTCCGTAGACGTTGATGTCCGCTTCGAATGGATGAGTTATCTGGAGCGGCAGATTATGACGGACGCGATCGAGCCGCAGGAGGAA
>CAJXXJ010000316.1 GCA_913062745.1 uncultured Phaeodactylibacter sp. | reverse complement strand
CATGCATAAGCAGAGCAGCATGCCGTGTATGTCCTTTTACATTTTGCATTCCGCATTTTACATTTTACATTTTTCCGCCCCTGCCTAAGCCGGGCAGCACGCCGTGTACGCCCTTTTACATTTTGCATTCCGCATTTTGCCTTTTACATTTTTCCGCCCCTGCCTAAGCAGAGCAGCATGCCGCGTACGTCCTTTTACATTCTACATTCCGCATTTTACATTTTGCGGTTTTTAGTCCATGCATAAGCCAGGGGGCTACCGCAGGGCGAGCGCCGTAGGTGCGGTCATATTGTTAGCCCAAACAGCAAAAAATGGTCGGAGCGCCGTAGGTGCGGTCATATCGTCCACGCCGCGCGCCCGGCAACCGCCCCCCGGAGCGCCGCTCTCGTCCCACCTGCAGCTGGCGCAGCCAGCGTACCCAGCCAGTGCCACTGCTCCGATCCCTATCGGAGCTGCTCAGCCTCAACCTCTGCCTTAACCTTCCCCGGGGCCCCGGAATGCCTTAAAAGATTGGACAAGAGCCATTATATGGCCGGGGAAACTTGTCAAGTTAGTCAGGTGAAAACCTAAAACAACTCCACCTGCCGCGGCACCTGCTCCCGCGCCCGCTCCGCCTTCTCCCCCAGCGGCGACTGCCCCTGCAGGAAACGCTTCACCACCCGCAGCCGGTGCGTATACTTGCCCGCATCCCGGTCGTAGATGCCGTAGTGGTCCACCTTGTCGATGCGCACGCTGCCGAAAGCGTGGATCACCTCCCCCTCCGGCAAAATGATACCGCAGTGCGCAATGCGGCCCGCCCGGTTCTCAAAGTAAGCAACATCCCCGGGCTGCGCCTGCTCCACAAAGTCCACCGCATCACCGATGTACACCTGCTGCCCGGCCTCGCGCGGCAAGCTGATCCCGGCAATCTTGAAGACCATCTGCACCAGCCCGGCAGCATCGATGCCCATCGGCGTGCGGCCGCCCCAGAGGAAAGGCGCGTGCAAATAGCGGCGGGCAATTTTCAGCACAAATTCCGCCCCCGGCTTTACATGCTCCGGAAAGATAGCCTGCCCGCTAAAGGTATAGTAGGTGCTGTCCAGCCGAAAACGCATGCCGTCAAAATTAGGCAGGCGGGCACCGAGTACAATGGGTATACACGCCTTGTCCGTCATCAACGGCTGGAAAAGCTCCAGGCTGTACGCAAAATGATCGCGGAAGGTCTCAAACTCGCTCGGCGTGATCGGCTTGATCTGATTGCTGGCTACCCAGCCTACGTAATTGTCCCAAACGCAGCGGACTTTGGACCATTTCCGGCCCTTCTCCTCCACTACTTCGGCCAGCTCGCCAAACAGCAGCTGCGACAAAATTTCGCTCTTGTCGGAGGCCCCGTTACGGATAGGGACGATGCTCAGGGGGCATATGACGTAGGATGACATGGTAGCTGTTGTTTAGCGTATACGTTACGGGTTATTCAAAAATAATAAATATCAGGCAAACGCCGTTGGAATATCTGATTTTCGCCCGCTCCTTTGGCAAAAAAACCGGGCCGGGCCTGATTTTTTTTCGGGCGGAGCGGAAAAAGCCGACTTTCCCGACAAACCCTTACCTTTGACCGAAAATTTCAAGCAACCGATTTTATGAGATATCCGATACTCTTTTTGCTCTTTTTTGCTTTCGCAAATGTGCAGGCGCAGGACCAGCACTTCTCCCAGTTCTTTGCCTCTCCGCTCACCCTCAACCCGGCACTGAGCGGCACCTTCGATGGCAAGTACCGGGTATCCATGATCTACCGCGATCAGGAGCCGTTTCAAACATTCGCCGGCGCTATCGACCTGCGTTTTCCCGTTCGCTCCGTGCGCTCTTCCAACCGGGACGCCTTCGGCGTCGGCTTCCTCTTTTATAACGACAAAATCCCGGAGGTCGGATTCTCCAATAACCAGATCAACGTCATGGGCGCCTACCACAAGTCGCTCGGCAAAGCCAACACGCAGTTTCTGAGCGCGGGCTTTCAGCTCGGGCTGGCACAGCGCAATTTCACCTACGAAAACTTATTCTTTGACGATCAGTTCAGCGGCGAAGGCGGGTTCAGCAACCCGACTGCAGAAATACTGCCGGCCAACAACTTCGCCCACGCTGACCTGGCCGTTGGCCTAAACTATGCCTACGCTCCGGACAACGGCGCTTCCTTCTACGTCGGCGGCGCGATGCACCACATCCTGGAGCCGGAAATTAGCTTCTACTATAACGAAGAAGACCCGGAGCTCGGCAGCACCAACACGCTCTACCGCAAATACACCGGCTACGTCAACATCAGCATACCGGTAGGCCCGGGCGTCCGCATTCAGCCGCGCGCCCTCGTCTACGCACAGGGGCCGCACCTGGCGATGAACGCCGGCAGCAACTTCCGCTTTATGATCGATGAAATCTCCGGTACCGCCCTGCACGCCGGAGGCTGGGCACGCCCGGTCAAAAATGCAGACGGCGGTATGGGGCTTGACGCTATCGTGGGCATCGTGGGGATCGAATACAACAACTTCCTGCTGGGCTTTAGCTACGACGCACAGCTCGAAGCCCTCGGTGCCGCCCGCGACCGCCGCGGTGCATTCGAACTCTCTATCGCTTATCTGGGAGAATACGATAACGAGACGGTGCTTTGCCCCAAATTTTAACCGTAGGCAAAATTCATTCCCGTTACATACTTTGAGCTTTTGCTCAGCCGGAAAGGCAAGTGCTGCAGCACAAATGCAGCGCGTTCGTCCTCCTGCTCATCGTACTTCACTTCCACGATGATTGCCCGGTCTTCGTACAGCAGGCGGGGGTCGTCAGTGGGGCGGTACGCGCCAAACCGCAGCTGACTGTCAATCGTGATGCGGAACGGCAGCGTGGGAGCGCCCCAGTAGGAGCGGTGGTAAGTATTGAAAAGCACCGGCTGCAGCTCCAGGCCTTTATGGCTCGCCTCCCGCACCCGGCCGATGAGCTCCGGAAAATCAGCAGCCGTGAACTCGCCCGGGAAAGGCGTGCTCTTTTTGCAGCCTACCGCATTATCCTTGATCTTGAGCTCCAAAACCGGCTTTCGGATGCAGTGAAACGGACGGCCGTACCAGCGCAGGCGGTATTTCAGGCGCTGCGGCGCACCCACCACATTATCTTCAAAAGCGGAAAATGCGGGCGTATCGAAGTATAGATTATTGATCCAGCGGGGAGGATGCAGCGGGCGGAAAGAGGCCGGATGCTGCCGGATGACCTGCTCGACCACCGGCAGGCTGATGTCCTCCACCCGGTATTTGCGCTCGTAGCGCATCTACAGCTGTACGTTTTCTACAATCTCCAGCCCGTAGCCAATCAGGCCGACGCGCCGGCGCTGTGTATTGGAAATGAGGCGGATTTTGGAAATGCCCAGGTCGCGCAAAATTTGTGCGCCTACGCCGAAGTCGCGCTGCGTCATCTCCGGCTTTTTGTTCAGCTCCACCGCTTCTCCGCTTTCCTGCTTACGCCGAAATTCTGAAAGGTAGTGCAGAATGGCGTCCGGGTTCTCACCGTGGCGCATGTAGAGCAGCAGACCGCTGCCCTCTTCGGCAATCTGCTGTATAGCCTTTTGCAGCTGCGTACCGTAGTCGCCAAAGACCGAGCCCAGCATTTCTCCGGTTTCGGTAGACGAATGCACGCGCACCAGCACCGGCTCGTCCTTCAGCCAGTGGCCGCGCTTGAAGGCCAGATGAATGTCGCCGGTGGTAATTTGCCGAAAGGCGGTCACTTCAAAAGTGCCGTACTGCGTATCGAGCGGCACCGTAATCTCCCGCTTGATGAGGCGCTCCGTCTGCATGCGGTAAGCCACCAGGTCCTTAATAGCGATCACCTTTAGGCCAAAGCGCTCCGCAATTTTGCTCAGCTGCGGCAGACGGGCCATCGTACCATCCTCGTTCAGGATTTCCACCAGTACGCCGGCGGGTTGGAAGCCAGCCAGCCGCGCCAGGTCAATCGCTGCCTCGGTATGCCCGGTACGCCGCAGTACGCCGCCCGATTTTGCCCTTAGCGGGAAAATGTGCCCGGGCCGCGCATAGTCCGTTGGCTTGGTCTCCGGGTCCACCAGCATGCGGATGCCGGTCGCCCGGTCGTAGGCCGAAATCCCCGTGCTGCAGCCGTGGCCGATCAGGTCTATAGAGACCGTAAAAGCCGTTTCGTGCAGCGCCGTATTGGAGGACACCATCATGTCCAGCTCCAGCTCATCCGCCCGCTTCTCATCGATTGGCGCGCAGATCAGGCCGCGGCCGTGGGTCGCCATGAAGTTGATGATCTCAGGCGTCACGCACTCCGCCGCACAGATGAAGTCACCTTCATTCTCGCGGTCCTCGTCGTCTACCACAATGATCACCTTGCCCGCCTTGATATCGGCAATAGCTTCCTCTATGGTGTTGAGTTGAAATTTTTCCTCTTGATTAGTTTCGCTTTGTAGGTTGCCAGACATTGGAACGTACTCCTTTTACAAATTTGAAAAATCCGGAAAGCAGCGCCAGGTTCATCGCCAGGAAGTACCGTGCGCCGCGCAGGGGCAGCCAGTGGATGCGAAGGCGCCGCAGCCCCTCGTCAGCCAGCGGGACCAACAGCATGCCCGCCGTCATTAGCCCAAACAAGCCCTGCCCGATTAAGTTGCCGCCCAGCGCCAGCAGTCCGCTGCTCAGCAGCATCAAAAGTAGGAAAAACGGGCCGAGCCACCGCAGCGCTTTGTGAGAAAAGAATGCAAAGCGCAACGGCCCCACGGGCGGCCACCATAAATTGCGGAACCGGCTCAGGTTTTGGAAATTGCCCGCAGAAATCCGGGCCTTACGGCGAAACTCCTCCCCTACCTCATGAGAAACCGCCTCCCGGCTGATGGCCTGCAGGTCGCTAATCGCCCGCCCGCCATGCTCAAAGGTGCGCATGCAGATGTAAAAATCGTCGACCAGAAAATTGGCGGGCACCTCCGAAAAGTAATCCGCCCGCAGCGCATAAAATCCGCCGAAGGGGCCCATCATGCAACCCCAGGCTTTGCCTTCCCGGTGCTTCAGCAGGGCTTCTCCGGAAATGTAGCGGTTCTCTGCCCGCGAGATGCCTGCCTGCTGCATGCCGGTGGGCTGTATGTAGCCGTCTACCAGCCCGACCGCCGGGTCTTTAAAGTGGCACGCCAGCTGCTTCAGGGCTGTCGGCTGCGGCATTACGCTCGCTGGGCGGAAAGCCGCGAAAGCTTCGCCGGCGACAGCCGTCTCGCCACGAAACTCGGAGGCGTCTTCTCCGGTATCGACAGCGACCGCGAAAGTCTCGAAGGCCTCGCG
>CAJXXJ010000315.1 GCA_913062745.1 uncultured Phaeodactylibacter sp. | reverse complement strand
GGGCGTTCTTTGATCTGGCAAAAAATACTCATCCATACCCTATACAAAACCTACCTTAATAAACTCTATTCAATAATGAGTTTTCGGCTCAGTTGCCCTTTGTCCGTAAACAGGTGCACAAAATACATACCTGCAGCGAAACCGGAAACATCCATGCGCATAGCACCGGTATTACCCGCCTGTCGCTGCTGACGCAACAGGCGCCCCTGCCCGTCAAAAATCTGCAGGCGGACTTCGCCATCCACCCGTTGCCCCAGGTCTATCCAGACTTCTTCCCGGGCAGGGTTGGGGTAGAGCAGCGCCGTTTCTTCCAGTGGCACTTCTTTGGTATTCACCACTGCCTCCTCATCCACGATGATATTGAAGGTCTGTGTTGGTAACCAGCCGCCTTCATTATCCTTGACGATGAAGGTAAACTGATCGTCCGGCGCATCGCTGCCGTCGTGGACGTAGCGCAGGTTGAGCACATCGATGGTCTGCTGCGTAAACTCATCGCCTACCTGCAGCAATTCATTGGCGCGGAAGAGCTGCCCGTGCTGCGGTAAGGTCAGAAGCTGGTACTCAATCTGCTGAGGGGCAATCATATCTTCGTCTTCGGCTCTTAGCTCCTGATTGGTAATGGCATTGCTCAGGCCTTTCGGCACCCGCAGCCCTTCATTGGTCAGCAGGGTTGGTGCTTCCGGGGTGATGGCTGCGCAGAACTCCAGGTTCCACTTATTGATGCTTCCGCCACCGAAACCACTCTCGACAATTTCCACCACCAGCGTCCATTCACCAAAGGTGCTCTCGCCGTCAAAAGCGGAAAGGGGCTCTTCCGGCTGAACCGGGATGAAATTAATAGGCGGGCAATTGATGTCATCTGGCGCTTCATCGTCAAACGCCCCCCGCAGCAAGGTGGTATTCAGGCAGGAGCGGTTGAAAAGAATCACCTCCGTACCCGCAGGGCTGATGAGGGTTACCCGCAGGGCATTGATCGGGGAATAGGTGATTTCCAGATTATCGACATTGATGTCACTGATGATGCCATCCTGGGTAACGAATATTTTGGACTCGCGCTCGGTAGAAGCTACCGGCAGGGCGATGGGCAGGTCATCCGCATCATTGCCTTCACAATCTACTGTAGCCGTTTGGAAAACGAATGGATCCAGGAAAGGCCCGTCCCCGCAATCGTTGGTTGGCTTCACCCGCCAGAAGTACAAGTCGTCCTCTTCCAGGAAAGATTCCAGGCCGTATTCCGGAGCAGTCAGGCCGGTAGCGGTTTCTATCAGGTATTCTTCTGCAAAGTTGGGATTCGTAGCCACCTCAATGGTATATTCCTCTGCGCTGGGCACGTCCTGCCAGCTGAAATCGGTGGAAAACTGAATACCCGAGGTGCCGTCGGCCGGCTCCAGCAGTTGCAATTCGGTGTAGTCGCTCGATAAGGTAATGATGCGCACTTCACGCAGCGCAGTGTCCACACCCGCCACCGAGGCCATCACCTGCAGGTCGAAGGTATCTCTGCCGGTAGCCTGCTGCGGTATTTCAATACTGATTGAGGTGCTTTCGCCGGGCTGAATGGCTTCATCCTGCACTTCCACCAAAGCATCTGCAGGCAGATTGCCCAGCAGGCTGATGTTAAGCATGCTGTCAAAACCCAGCAGGGCAGCCGTGCTCACGCTGACTTCCACGGCTTCGCCGGGCAGGCAGACGAGCGGGAAGCTTACCGGATTGACCGTAACGGAGTAGCCCGGTTCGGTCGCTTCCTGAATGCTAAAGTTGCTTTCGCTGATGTTGAAGAAGACATTATCAGCCCCTTTCACTTTGATACGGGCATTGGAAGTGGAAATATTTGGCACATTCACAAATGCGCTTCCATCGTTTGGCGTGCCTTCCAGCAGGGTGATTGGATAGCTAAACCCACCGTCCGTGGAAAGGTAGATGTCCACGTACTGGCAATTGACGCGGTTGTTGGTGGTATTCGCCACATCCCATAATACTTCGCGGTACTGCCCGCCTTCCCAGATCGCCGTATCGGCTGCTACCGGGGTCAACACGCGGAAGGGGCCGGAGCCGGCATCGGATTTAAAGGCCACCTCTTCCCATACGGTACCGCCGGCAACCGGGTTATTGTCGCGCACCGTCACGCGGAACGTCAGGTCGCGGGTATAGTCCGGCAGTACTTCTGTCACATCATTCTGCCCACTGATGATTTTCCCGATAGCCGGGAAGACCCGCCGGGAATCATCCGTAGGGGGGAAAGAACGGAAGAGCGGGGAGTTAAGCACTGGCTCTCCAAGCGTAGCCGGGGGGCCGAGGTCATACTGCTCCCAGCAGTAAGTCAGTGCATCTCCGTTGGCGTCCTCAGCCTGCACATCAAGCTCAAAAGGCGTAGAGGTCGGTATCCAGAAGCCATCTTCATAATCGAGTGTCAGCTCCGGTTCTATATTTTCGGTTATAACTTCTTCACCACAGGTCGATCCGGCGCTTTCGCGCGCAAAAAACAGAACATCTTCTATGGACCCAATATTAAAGTAGCTTTCAGAGGGCCCGGGAATATTATTTTGTCCTCCACAAAGGTTTTGGTAGGACATAATCGTACTACCGCTCCCCGGCTCAAAGGCGTTGTCAGAAGACAGCTGCCCCATGCTCGGCGGGCAGTTGCTCCAGCTGTGGCCGGAGCGGAATTGGTGGCCTACTTCGTGAGTCATTACCTGCGTGACCATGAACACCAGGCCTGCGTAGTGGCAGGTAACCCCACTGGCGCGGTTCGTGTTGCACACGGAGCCCAGAATTGCCACTCCCCCCACATCGCAGGAGCGGTTAAACACATGCCCTATATCGTAGCTCAGGAAATCATCGATATTAGAGTTGATCGCAAATATATTTTGCGACAGCAGCCCAGAGCCACTGCCCACGTTATCGTAGGGGTCCGTCAGAGGGTCCAGGAAGATAAGGTTGTCATTATCCGGGATGAGCTCAAAGCGGATAGCAAATTCATTGAGGTAAATAGCATTGAGCAGGTTCATAGATGTGTTGAATGTAGCCAGTACTGACTCCAGCGTCCCTCCTTTTTGCTGTGCGTACTCCCCGGTACAGGCCAGCGCCATCTTGTACGTGCGCAACGGCACCGCCTGGCTGCTGCGGAAAGACAGAGCAGTGCGCTGCTCCAAAAGTTCGCGGTCTTCCTCTTCCAGTTCCAGCTCGTGCCCGGCGGTAACCCCGCAGGAAAGCGGAGGAGCATCAGCAGGGTCAACCATCTCATTACGGGCGTAGTAGCTGCGGTAGTAGCGCGTCTGATTGCTGGCGTAAGGCGCTATAGCCACCCAGCCTGCCGGCGTATTCACCAGCGCATGGAAAGCGTAAGGTGAAATATCGAGGCGGGCGGTTATGCCTGGGTTGCCGACTGCACGAGCGGCGTAAGCTTTAAGTTCCGGGTATCTGGCAGCCAGCTCAGGGGCCATGACCGGCGACTCCACCACCTCCAGTTCGAGCAATTGGCCGTCTGGCATAGGCAGGCTGATACGGGCCGGGGATTGCCGGGCAGCTTCGGAAAACTCCATAGGTGCTTGCAGCAATTCGGATTTCATAGCGTCCATATCCATAGAGAGTGTCCGGTATTCTGAAACAGGGCCGGCGACTTCCGCGTCCTGTGGCAGCAGGATACGGCTCTCTTCAATATCGGACCAAACCGAAGTTTGTCCGCTCAGGGAGAACAGAAAAAAACAGAACGAAAGAGTAAGTAAATGCTTCATTATAGGCGTGTCTAAGTTTCGTTATCAGAAGGCATCTGGCCGGAAGGCGGCTCATTACCCGAAAGGGGGCGGTGCTAATCCGGAGGGATGCTCTACATCGGATTCTCATCAAAAATCCGCGCGTACGGTCCGGGGCAGAAGGCCTCCAAGCCAAAATCAGCAGCTCCGATTTGAGGAACTACCATTCTGTAAGACACAAAATTAGCGTTCTTCACCTACACTTCCCGCAGACAATCGTGCTTTATTTGTCAGATGGAGGCGAATTAGGAATGGGACAGCTCAATGACCGTCCCTGCCATGACATAATGGACGAAAACCCGGAGGTTACGCTGCCCGAATATAGCTTTCAGCCCCAGACTTGAAAAATAGGCCCAATTTCCCATTTTGGCAAGGGCGTTGTTCTGCAGGCGCTGGGACTCCGTGTGGTCAAACTCGCTGTTTTGTATAAGAACCAGCCCGTTTCCGGTGTCTATTACCCAGTCGGCTACTGTTTCAAACTGCTGCCCCTGATGGGCAAACCTGAGCGGATAGCGCCTCCATTCCTTTTGTATATCCAGCTGCTGCTGCAAATGTAGTTGCCAGCGGTTGCTCAGCTCCACCATTTGACGGGCATTGCCGGTAGATAGCTCAAAGCGTTGCAGGTAGCCTTGTGCCATTTGCAATCGTTCGTCATCCTTATAGCTTTGGCGGTCTGCTACCAGGAACCCTTTCAGGGCACGGGCAGCGCTGCGGCGGTCGTCTCCTTCTTCCCAGGGCACCGGCGAGGCGTAGGGCGACAGGCCGGCGAGCTGCACACTGCCTGCCGGCAGTTGTACTTCATCAAGGGGAATAGCGTGGGGAGGGTGCGGCTGTTGCCCGGCGGGCATGCTCAGGTACATCAGGCCGGCGGGCGGGGCTGCCTCCACCTGCGGGATATCACGCCCGAAGACGGCTACTTCAGTTTCGGCATCCAGAAAATGCCCTTCCCACTCCCAGGGCGTTTCGCTGCTGTCCGGGTCCAGCGTAGGATGTTCCTCTTCGCCGCTGTGCCATACCCGGTTGAGCCAGCGGGTAGGCATTTGCCGGGTAGGGAAAATGAGGTAATCCCGTGCACGGGTGATGCCCACGTACAGCAGGCGGGCTTCTTCTGCCAGTGCTTTTTTACGGGCGCGCTCACTTGCTTCACTCTCCTCCAGCTCATCAGCAAGGTGGGTGCCGCGGTACTGATCGGCGTAGGGGTTGATCCAGTAGCGGAGCCAGCGCCCGCCGAGGACATCATCCAGCTGCACTTCCTCGCGCTCAGAAAGGATGTCGATACCCCATACTTCGGAGCGCAGCCGCCCTTCCAGATCATGGCAGAGCACCACAGGCCACTCCAGGCCTTTGCTTCGGTGATAAGTCAATACGTTTACAGCTTCCGGGCCCTCGCCGGAGCCCAGGGCCAGCGCCGGCAAGGAGTTCGGGGCCGACCAGCCTGCTTCCAGCCTCTTAAGCCCTGTGACAGTGTGAAAAGTGTGAAAGGTGTGAAAAGTGTGAATTGCGTGAAAGGTGTGAAAGGTGTGAAAGGTGTGAAAAGTGTGGTTTGTGA
>CAJXXJ010000314.1 GCA_913062745.1 uncultured Phaeodactylibacter sp. | reverse complement strand
GGCGTAGCCGCGGTGGTTGTCGGGGGCGGGGTAGTGGTAGGCGAGCATGATGCTGCTGTCTTGGAGGACGGTGAGTTCACCAGCGGATGGGAAGAAGAGGCCGGTTTCTACTTCTTCTTCCCATATCACGGAGCCATCTTCGCGGTGCAGCTTTTGGACGGTGATGATGCTGTATTCGCCAGACACACCACCTAGGTTGTAAGAAATTAGATGCCCATCCGGAGCAATTGCCAGGTCGACAGCTACATCTTTTTCTATATCATTGTAATATTCAATCCAGGTTCTTTCCCCTTGACTAGAAACTTTAGAAAGGTAAGGACTGAAAGAGCTGTCTTGTGCAATATATTCAGAGCCGGAAAGGTAATAACTCCCATCATTGGCGCGTATATAGTTGGTTGTAAAAAAGGCAGCAGGAAACGCATCCCAAATGCTGCTCCATAAGCTATCTCCTTCCAGGTTTGTTCTCAGCATGCCTCCACATGATAGCTGCCCATCGTAACAAAATGTCGATATATCTAATGTAAAACCACTACTGTCCGCTAAAATAGAATAGGCTACATCTGATACATTTGGGCCGTTAATATCAAAGGACTTGTTGATGACGAACTGACCGATAGCTAACTGAGTAATTACCGAAAACACAAAAAGCAGGTATATTCTCTTCTTCATAAAAAAAAATTATTAAGAACCGGCGGCCCAAGGCAGAATGCCCTAAGCCGCCGGCGTAATTTTAGAACTAAGTGTTCGCTTATTCTACCACCAGCTTAGACTGATAGGGCTGGCCATCCGGGCTTAGGCCATGCAGCACATACAGCCCCTTCGGCAGTCCTTGCAGGTTGAGCGTAGGCGCCGTTTCTCCCTGTATCTGCCAGCTGCGGGCCAGTCGGCCGTTAATGTCCCAAAGCTGTAGCTCCCACTCGCCTTCGGCCTGTGGCAGGTGGACGTTGACTTCCTCCGATGCCGGGTTGGGCACAAGCTGTAGGGGCTTGCTCACACTAGTTGTTTCTGCAACGGGCGGCAGCGGAACGCCCTGCATCTGCTGCTGCGGGCTGTAGGGGGGCGCAATCGCGGGCATGAAGGCCGCCTGATCGGTCAACCCGAGGAAGGCCCGGGCGTAGCCGGATTCGGCAGACAGAGTGTCATTGGCGATTTCGTAGAGCTGTTCCAGCTCTAACTGTGTAAGCGCAAAAGAATCGCCCTGGGCGAGCAGAGAATTAAAGCCTATCCCCCCCCATAGGAAAATAAGGGTTATGACCCAACAGCGTCGGGCATGGAAAAAACAGTAATTGAGATTCATCAGAATTTAATTTTTTAGGTTATACTCGGAACGGAGAGGTTTGGGCGTAAGGCACAAACCCGACGCACGAGTATATGCCGACACGAAGTCATGGTTGGTCCCAAACTACTTCGTCGTCGGTATAAAGAACGCGAAAACAAGCGCTTGATTTTCTGAGATTAAAATAGCTTAATTGTTGTAGATACGCAATATGGTGCCGGAAAAGCGAAAAACTTTTTTTTCTAAAAGTCAGGTTTCTGAAGTAGAGAAGTGCTGGTGGAGTTGCCTGTTTAAAGAGGATGAGGCTAATTGAGTTATCTGATTGGCAGTAAAAAAACAGTCTGCTTCATTAGGCTTTCTCAACCTTCGTATTATTTCAATGAATAAGCCGAAGTGTTATATTACTCATTCATCGTTACCTTAGCTTCATTGTTTCCTCCCCCGAATAAGTGCAAAATTCAATGACTAAAGACCACATTTCACAAGCCCTTTCCAAATTGTTTACCCGGCACTTCCAGGCACCGCCTACGGGAATTATTGCCCTTCCCCCCTCCGGTTCCCCCCGCCGCTACTACCGGCTGAGCAGCGGCAGCGCATCTGCAATCGGTACCTATAATGAAGATGAGCAGGAAAACCGGGCTTTTCTGGCTTTTTCCCGCCACTTCCGCTCCAAAGGGCTGCCTGTGCCGGAAATCTACGCAGAAGATTTAACACAGAATATCTACCTGCAGGAAGACCTCGGTGAGGAGCGGCTGTACGACCGCCTGCCGGCACCCGGCGCAGCTTTTTCGAAAGAACTGGAAAGCTTGTATAAGCGGGTGGTGGAGCAACTGGCGCGGCTGCAAATCGTGGGCGGGCAGGGGCTGGACTATAGCCTGTGCACGCCGCGTGAGGTGTTTGACGAGCGGGCGATGATGTGGGACTTCAATGCCTTTAAGTATCAGTTCCTGAAGCTATCGGGCGTGGTGTTTGACGAGGAAGCGCTGGAAGAGGAGGGGCAGCAGTTGGTTCAGTTCCTGGCGGGAGCCGGAGCAGAGCACTTCATGTTCCGCGATTTCCAGTCGCGCAATATCATGCTGCAGGAAGATCAGCCCTGCTTCATCGACTATCAGGGTGGGCGGCGCGGTGCGTTGCAGTACGATCTGGCTTCTCTGCTCTATCAGGCGAAAGCTAACATTCCGGACAAGATCCGGGAATCCCTGCTGCACCACTACCTGGACGCTGCGGCGCAGTATACGGAGATTGACCGCCCGGCTTTTATCCGCCACTACTACGGCTTTGTGCTGTTGCGTACCCTGCAGGTGCTCGGCGCTTACGGGCTGCGGGGCCTGTACGAGCGCAAGGCGCATTTTCTGCAAAGCATCCCTTTTGCCCTGCAGAATCTGGGTCAGCTGCTGCGGGACAACCCGGCCGGGCTGCAATTGCCCGAACTGCAGCGCGTCGTGCATCGGCTGCTGCAAGAGGAGCGCTTTACGGCTTCCGCCAAAAAGGCCGGGGAGGGGCACCCGCTGACGGTACGCATTCAGAGCTTTTCCTACAAAAAAGGCGGTATACCCGAAGACCCTACGGATAACGGCGGCGGCTTCGTATTCGACTGCCGCTTCCTGCACAACCCGGGGCGATACGCTCCGTACAAAACGCTGACCGGACGGGACGAGGAAGTCATCACCTTCCTGCAGCAACGGAGCCGCATGCCGGCATTTCTGCAGGAGGCCTTCCGCATCGTGGATGAGGCGGTGGAGAATTATCTGGAGCGGCAGTTCAGCAGCCTGATGGTCAGCTTTGGCTGTACCGGCGGGCAGCACCGCTCCGTCTACGCGGCGGATGAGCTGGCGAAGCACCTGCGGGAGAAGTACGGCGTCCGTGTGGAGCTGCAGCATGTGGAGCAGGAGAAGAAGGGGTGGGTAAATGGGTGATTATACCACTAATTCCTGCATCAACTCTTTAAATTCCGCAGGCTCTTTGAACAGGCTGTCCTTGTAGACGGTAGCCCGGAAGCGCAGGTTGAAGACCTGATCGTTGCGCAGTTCCAGCTCAATCATAATGTTGCCAAATTTCTGGGTAAACTTCCCGTCCTCTTGTTGCTGCCGGATTGTAGGGCCCGGCTTGAGGTAATGCCGCTGTATAGTCTCCACCCAGCTCGCCCGCTCGTAGGTGCGCAGGTCAGAAATTTGCGTGCGGTATTTGAGCTTCAGCACTTGCTCTTTGAGATAGTCAAAAAAATGGACGACGTCCCGCTGACTGTAGCGGGTTTGATTGAAGTGGATGACAAAGCCCTTGGAGGAAGGCGTATTCAGAAAATCCAGCGCCTCGTCAATGCGGTCCTGATCTACCCGGTAGATGGCGTACTGATCGTTCAGCCAATCCAGCAGCCGGCGTAGTACCAGGGTGTTTTTCCAGCGCTCGTAGTCTTCCCGTTCTTCTTCGCTGCGTTCGATCATTTCGTGGATGAGCGGACGGGAAGGCGAGCTTTCCTCAGCTTGCTGAAACAGGTTTTTGAAATACGACCAAAGCTTATCCATCCGGTTATTTTTGTGTCCAACAGCCAAGGGTAAATCTTTGTTTCCAAAAACAGCCCTTCGCGTAATTCCTGGCCACAAAATGATTGGAGGGCAAACAGCACTGACAGAAATCACCTCCTGCTGCTGACCGGTATCACCGCCGCCGCTCTTGCCCTGCCCTACTTTTGCCCCATTCGCATTGCAAAAGCCACAACCATGACTCAACAACAGCAACTACTGGAAAAGTACAACGTTCCGGTACCCCGCTATACCAGCTATCCCACGGTCCCGTACTGGGATGAGCAGCCGCCGGCCGAATCGGCCTGGAAGCAGAAGGTCGTACAAGCCTTCGGGCGGCAAAATGAAATCAGCCTCTACCTCCACCTGCCCTTCTGTGAAGCCCTGTGTACCTACTGCGGCTGTAACAAGCGCATCACTAAAAACCACGGCGTGGAGTCTCCTTACCTAGAAGCAGTGCTCAAAGAATGGGCCCTGTACCGCGAGCTGCTGCCGGGCAAGCCCGTACTGCGCGAACTGCACCTGGGCGGAGGTACGCCCACTTTCTTTTCTCCGGAAAACCTGCACCACCTGCTTTCCACCATACTCGCCGACGTGGAGCTGGCGGAGCAGTATGAATTTGGTTTCGAAGCGCACCCCGGCACTACCTCGCCCGGGCATCTGGAAGTACTGCGGAAACTGGGCTTCACCCGCCTGAGCATCGGAATTCAGGATTTCGCGCCGGAAATCCTCGAAATCATCAACCGCCAACAGACCTTCGAGGATGTGGTGCAGGTGACGGAAAAAGCGCGGGAGCTCGGTTACGAATCGATCAACTATGACCTCATCTTCGGGCTGCCGCTGCAGACCAAGGCGCATATCATCGATACCGTCAAAAAGGTGAAAGCCCTGCTGCCGGAGCGCATCGCTTTCTACAGCTACGCACATGTGCCCTGGATCAGCCCGAGTCAGCGGGCTTACTCAGAGGCTGACCTGCCGACCGGGCAGGAGAAACGTGAGCTGTATGAACTGGGGCGCGAGCTGCTGGAAGCAGCTGGTTACGTGGAGATCGGCATGGACCACTTCGCCTTGCCCAAGGATAGCCTCTGTAAGGCCATGGAAGCCGGGCACCTGCACCGCAACTTTATGGGCTACACGCCCTTCAATACGGAGCTAAACCTGGCGCTGGGCGCTTCCTCTATCAGCGACAGCTGGGACGGCTATGTGCAGAATGAAAAGAAAATAGAACGCTATCAGGAGATTGTGGAAAGCGGTAAGCTGCCCATCATCAAAGGGCACTTGTTAAGTGCGGAAGATGAAATTTTGCGCAAGCACATCCTCAACCTGATGTGCCGGCACGAAACGAGCTGGGAGGACCCGGCGCTGCAGTGCGGGGCGCTGTACGACGGCATCGCCCGTATGGATGAGCTGGAGGCCGATGGGCTGATCACGCGGGAGCCGTTCAGGCTGCGGGTGGAGCCGGCGGGCTATCCCTTCATCCGGAATATCTCCCTGGCGCTTGATG
>CAJXXJ010000313.1 GCA_913062745.1 uncultured Phaeodactylibacter sp. | reverse complement strand
GCGGCTATTCCGAGCGGCTGGCGCATATTGTGGAGGCGCATGCGAATACATTCCGGGTGGCAGAGGAGGTGTATTTCTAGAAGTGCAGTAACTATTCAGCATAGTTTGTAGATGGCATTTTCTGCTTATTTTTCTATGTATGCTGAATAGTTACGAAGTGCAAATAAAAAAAGTCGCACCACAGAATGATGCGACTTTAACTTATAATCCCATGAACATATCCAAAAATAATCTTTGTTTTTGCGTCAAAATGAGGGACTTGGGTAACGACCTTTTTTACCTTCCCTGTGCTTGGGCTTTCAAACGCTAAGTGACCAAAAGATTTTCTTTGGCAAAATATTTATCTTTTTTTTGAATATGATCATTTTTTGGTTTACCTTCGTCTTATCATCAATAGCAAATTGACCTAAACGCAAATGATGATACAATCATAATCTTAAGTTTAGACGACCGTAATCCCATGAACATGATTTAGAAGGCGAACTTGACCGGTTCGCCTTTTTTTTGCTCCCTCCGGAGCTTTATTTTTTCAGGGACTAAAGAGTGGGTGCTCTCATAGTGTGTAGTGCGTCCCGAAATAAATAGTTACTTCGGGACAACACACCACTAACAAATTATAATCCCATGAACATATTTTCTTAACTCGTATTTCAATCAACGCTTCCGCTCTGTTCTCCTCCGTTTCCTATCTCTCACAGTACAAATATGTAGACTCTTCACTGCAGGAACAAAGACAAAAAGAGCTCATTGTGAAAAAAATGTGGTCGTTTAAATAAAACAAATCCGCATAATGCAAAGCCTTTACACACCCTTATTGTGAAAATAACCAAATCTTTTCAAGGTGACTTTTTGAAAAAAAGTAGCGGAGAAAAGTGTTGACCGGCTTGATTTCGGCATAGTTGAGCCAAAAAAACAGGGCTGATCAATATTTAAGGTGACCTGCCCTGCCCTGTATAAAGGATTATTGTTTTCCCGGATTTACTCTTCCGTTCCGGAAGCCTCCGGCTGCTTTTCGGCTTCGGCTTGTTCTTCCCGCCATTCGGCCACTGCTTCGCTGATGCGCTCGCCGACTACCATAGCAACAGCCTGAACGGTATCTACCACATCTTCCAGTGATTCGCCAAGGGTGTGAGAAATAGCGTCAGCCAGGCTATCTTCCTGCTTGTCTGCTTTTTTCTCCGCGGCTTCTCCACTGATCGCCTCAGCAGCAGCCTGCAGCTTTTCCTCATCGCGCTTCGCTGCTTCCTCCTGCATCTTCTGTTTGATCTTGGCTTCCGCTTCTTTCTGAGCTTTTTTCACCTCTTCCTGCTCCTGCCGCTTAGCTTCTTTAGCCTCCAGGCTCTGTATCTTGCGCTCCAGCTCTTTCTTAGTGCGGAGCATATCGTCCAGCTTGCCTTCTTTGGAACGGATGCGCTCTTCGATCATCTTGGTCTTAGCCTGACGGATTTGTGCTTCCAGCTGCCCGTCGGTAGACTGTATCTTGCGGTTCTGGAATTTCAGGTCGCCCTGATCCCGGCTGATGGACTTCTCCATGCGCGAAATTGCGCCGAGCAGTCCTTCGTAGCGCTTTTTAACACGGTCAAGTGCAGAGCGCTCTTCCTGTCCTTCATCGCCAAAGCGCCTTTTCTTCACCGCTTTAAAGGCATTATCGAGCTGCTTCCAGATACGGTTTTGGTCCTCCCGCGTAAATTTAACGGAGCGGAATTCCCGCTGAATCTTTTTCAGCTCATCGAAGATGGACTTCAGGTGCTTGTTGTCCTGTATGCGCTGCTCTACATCGGCCAGCATTTTGGAAAACTCTTCAGCTTTCTCTTTAGACTGCTGCTTGAATTCCTGATCCATTTTAGAGCGCAGGTCCTTCATTTCGCCGAAGAGCTCGTTGGTGCGGTCGCGCAGGAAATCAGCGTGGTCGCGGAAAAGGTTTTTCTCGCGTACCTGCGTCTGTACTTTATCCCAGAAGCCTTTCAGCTCTTCCCAGACTTTCTTATCAAAGCCTTCCAGACGGCTAACCCGCTCGCGCAAGTCTTCCAGTTCGGACTTATAAGCCTCGCTGAGCTTAGAGGAAAGCACGATAAACTGCCACTCCGTTTGTGCCCGCAGCACCAGGTCGCCCTGTTCCACCTTAATGGAATCAGGCAGCATGCTGTCCGAAACATTGAGGCCGCGCTCCGTTTCCGAATAGCCTTCCGGCAAATCGAATGGCTTGTCATTGCGCCATTCATTCATCATGCCCTGTGTAAAGGCTTCATCTGCAATCGATTCGGGAAAGGTAAGGATGCGGACTTTATTGTCTTCTGCCAACAGCTCAACTGCTACCAGAATACGCTCTTGCTGAGCATTCTCCCCCCAAAGTACAAGCTTGGTCTTCATAAGTGCGTATCAAGTAAATTATCCAATGTGTGAAGCCCCACGATAGCCGTGCGCTTCCTGATCCATTATGTAAATCCTGCCAGGCAGTATGTTTATTGCCTGAATCGTCGTCAAAATTATAAAAATGCCTCTTACCGAGGCCGTACTCTCGTTTATTTCTGCTCCTGCGCAGCGCCCGCACTACTTTGTAGCAAGCCATTGGCCAGCAGGTATTCTGCAATTTGTACCGTATTGGTCGCTGCGCCCTTGCGCAAGTTGTCGGCTACTACCCACAGGTTCAGGCCGTTTTCTACAGACTCGTCGCGCCGGATACGGCCCACGAACACCTCGTCCCGGTCCTTAGCATAACGCGGCATCGGGTAACGGTTACTGCTGACTTCATCTTCCAGCACCACGCCCGGCGTTTCGCCCAGCAGCCGGCGGACTTCAGCTATCTCAAACGGCCGCTGGAATTCAATATTGACGGACTCAGAGTGGCCGCCGTGCACCGGCACGCGCACTGCTGTAGCTGTGACGCCGATATTTTGCTCACCCAGAATTTTTCGCGTCTCATTGACCAGTTTCATTTCCTCCTTGGTGTAGTTATTCTCCAGGAAGATGTCGCAGTGGGGCAGGCAATTTTCAAAAATGGGATACGGGTAAGCCATTTCCTCTGCCGCCGGCTCAAAGCCTTTGCGCTCCAGCTGATACTGCTTAACCGCCTTCATACCGGTGCCTGTAAAAGACTGATAAGTGGAGATGACGATCCGCTTCAGGCCAAACGCCCGGTGCAGCGGTGCCAGCGCCATGACCAGCTGAATAGTCGAGCAGTTCGGGTTGGCAATAATTTTGTCTGCTTTCGTCAGCAAATGCGCATTGACTTCCGGCACGACCAGCTTTTTATCGGGGTCCATCCGCCAGGCGGAGGAGTTATCGACTACGGTAGTCCCCACTTCCGCAAAACGGGGAGCAAACTCCTGCGAAATACTGCCGCCGGCGGAGAACAGCGCTACATCCGGTTTTGCGGCAATCGCGTCCTCCATGCTCACCACTTTGTGCGCTTTACCATTGAACATCACCTCCTTGCCCACCGAGCGGGCGGAAGCTACGGGGATAAATTGGGAAACCGGCAACTGCCGTTCTTCCAGGACCCGGCACATGACGTTGCCTACGAGCCCGGTCACTCCTACTACTGCTACTTTCATAATTCTCCTAATTTAAGGCTTTTTTGCCAGGGCGGTGCAAAGATAACCGCATCAGAGCAGCGGGAAAAGTTTTATGCCTGCAAACGGGTATAATTTACTAAAGCTTCACCTTGTGGATTGCCAGATTGCAAGTCCTTCTCTGTATTTTTGAGCATATGAAAACAATGCTATTGCTCCTGCTCCCCCTGCTGCTGTGCTGCCCGCTGTCCGCTCAGCTTACGGACGACTTTTCCGACGGGGACTTTACCACAGCGCCATCCTGGCTGGGAGATACCGGCCTTTTCACGGTCACTAATGGTGAACTGCAGCTGCAGGATACCGATGCCGGCACGGCTCAGCTTTATGTACCCGCCGCTACTGCTTTGGAAGAAGCCACGGTCTGGAGTTTCTACATCCGGCTCGAGTTTGCCCCTTCCTCCAGCAATTTTGCCCGCGTGTACCTGAGTGCTTCCGCAAATGACCTGACCGGCCCGCAGGAAGGGTACTTCCTGAAAGTCGGCGGGATCTCCGGCAGCGATGATGCACTGCAGCTTTACCGGCAGGACGGCAACAGCGAGACGCTGCTGATCAGCGGCAGTACCGGAGCAGTAGGCAACGACCCGGCCATTGCACGTGTGCGCGTAAGCCGGACCACCACCGGCGAATGGACGCTGGAAGCGGATTACGAGGGAGGCACCAACTATGTAACGGAAGGCAGCGCTACGGATGCCACCTACCCCTTCGGCAGCTTCTTCGGCTGGGTGTGCGAGTATACCAGTACGCGCAGCGAAGACTTTTTCCTGGACGATGTGCTGGTCGACCCGCTCTTCGTAGATACCACTCCCCCAACGCTGGAGGAAGTCACGGCAGAAAGCGCCTTTTCCGTAGTGGCCCGCTTTAACGAACCGCTGGACCCGGCTGCCGCCAATACATCTGGCAATTTTGAAATCTCCGCCGGCATTGGCGTACCCGTATCCGCAGAGCTGCTGAGTGACCTGAGCAGTGTGCGCTTAGCCCTCGGCGCTCCCCTGTCCAATTTTACAGACTACACCCTCACGGCTACCGGCATCGCCGATGCCAATGGCAACACCGCCGGCGCGCTTACCGCAAATTTTCAGTTTTTGCAGGTGGACGTGCCCGCTTTTCAGGATTTGATCATCACCGAACTCATGCCGGACCCCAACCCGCCGCAGGCGCTGCCGGAAGCGGAGTACCTGGAAATTTACAACCGCTCCGAAAAGGTAATCGACCTGTCGGAGGTGGGCATCGCCTCCGGTGGCAGCCCCTCGGCCCTCCCCTCCTACCTGCTGCTGCCCGGCGAATATGTGGTGGTTTGCGATGATGAGTTTGAGGATGACTTTGCCGCTTTTGGCCCCACGGTAGCGGTCTCCAGCTTTCCCTCCCTGTCCAATGCCGGCGACGAAGCCAGTATCGTAAGGGAGGACGGCACAATGATTTTTGAACTCTCCTACACCGATTCCTGGTATCAGGATGAGCTGCGGTCAGACGGTGGGTACAGCCTGGAGCTCATTCAGCTGGAAGGCCCGTACGACTGCCCCGGCAACTGGCGCGCCTCCCAGAGCCTGGATGGTGGTACCCCGGGCCAGGCCAACAGCCTGCTCGGCAGCCCGGTTGACGCCACGCCGCCCGGCGTTCTGCGTGCTGCTCCCGAAAGTGAGACAGAAATACGGCTGACCTTCAGCGAGGTAATGGATGAAGCAAGCGCGGCGGATCCGGGCAACTATGAGCTGTCACCGGCAGTAAGCATAGAAG
>CAJXXJ010000312.1 GCA_913062745.1 uncultured Phaeodactylibacter sp. | reverse complement strand
ATCGGGCTTTCGCCGGATGAAACCGCCCTGCTGGCCCACGGCAGTCCCCGCAAAGACGGTATGCCGCAGGAGGGAGGAGGCGACATCTATGAATTGGAGCTCGAAGGGAAAACCAAAGTAAAAGCCATTAAGCTGCTTCCGCCCACCGTCAATACCCCCACTTACGATATCTTCCCGGCCTACACGCACGAGGGCGAATTTCTGTTGACTTCCTACGGTAAAGTAGGGCGCGCCGACAGTTCCGGCCGTTCCGACCTCTATGTGGTGGATCGTGATGGAGGGCAATTCCGAGCCCGCCCCCTTTCGCCCCGTATCAATACGCCCGATGCTGAAGCCGGCGCCTTCATGGACCGGCAGGGGCGCTTTGTGCTGTTTCACCGCAACCGCCGCCGCCCGCCTGCTTTCGGCGATAAGATTTTCATTAGCTATCGTACACAGGGCGGCTGGACTACGCCCGAGCCGCTTTCCGCAAAGGTCAACAATGGGCTGGGTGCCTGGGCACCGCGCATCAGCCGCGACGGGCAGTACCTCTACTTTAGCAGCGCTTTCCGCAGCAAGTGGCAGCTGTACCGTATCCCCACCGCGGAAGTGCCGGAGCTGAAGCCTTTTTTTGCGAAAGCAGCCCCTAAGCCCGATGGGACTTATGAACTGCGAACCGGAAGGGAAGAGCGGTATCTGTTGCAGTTGGTTACCGCAGCGGACGGAGCTGTTTACGGTACGATTGACCGGCAAGGCGGCAAAGAATCTTTTGATGCGCCCGTGCAAGTAGTGCACCACAGCCCCGACAGCCTCAGATTGGAACTCTGGTACGGCGACCGGTTTATCGGCCTCAAGCCATCTGGCAACGGTATGGAAGGCTACGCTAGCATTGAGGGAGATACGGTTGCCATATCTTGCAGCAAGCGAGCCGATACTGTAGCCGCCGACTTGCAGGCTTCCGCACAACTGCTGCCGTTACCGCTGGAGGCGCGTTCTCCGGCTTTTACGGCTCACCGAACGGATGGCCGTTTTTACTTTATCGGCTGGGCTGGAGGTAGTATCTTTCTGGCAGAAGAAGGGGCGGCAGGCTGGAAACAGAGGCCGGTGCAGTACAACCGCAACAAGTACCGTTTCTCCTCCCTGGGCCTGTCGCCCAACGAGCAGGTTTTGGTAGCGCATGGTAAGCGGACGGACGGTGCAGGCGAGCAGGAGGGCGGCTCCATTTATCTCTTGCACCTGGCGGATGAACACACCATCGAGCGGATCGAGAAACTGCCTTCCACGGTTAATACACCGACCTACGATAATTTCCCGGACTTCACACCCGACGGCCATATTGTGTTCAGTTCCTGGGGCCAGCCGGGTGGACAGCCCAATCGGGGGAAAGGCGATTTGTATCTTGCCAAAAAAGTAGACGGCAAGTATCAAACGCAGGCGGTTGCTGAGCTGAACACCCCGCTGGTGGATGCGGCGCCTGCCCTGGGGCCTGAGGGGAAGCTCATGCTGTTTTACCGCTCGGGAGTCGGTGGGAAAGACAAACTTTTTTACAGCACGAAAACCCCGCAGGGGTGGAGCACTGCCCAGCCTGTGCCCGCCCCGGTCAGTGTCGGGCATTCCGGGCAGTATGGCGCGCGTATTGATCCCACTGGGCAGTATTTTTATTGGACCAGCCACCACCGCGGGCAGGGTGATCTTTACCGTTTGCCAATAAGTGCTATACCTGAACTGAATAACGCGATTAAAACCCGATAATGATGATATACTTAATTCGCTATGTTCTGATTGGCCTGTTAGTTGTGGCCAGTAACGGATTTGCGCAAGCGCAAGATTCCATAAAGTACAATATCTTCGAGCCCGGCCTCATTTCCATCGACAGCTTTGCCGAAGGTAGCCCGTCCATTACAGCGGATGGCCGGACCTTACTGTTTACCCGCTTCAAAAGCTACGGGAAGCAGTTTCCCTACATCGCCCGCCGCACGGCTGATAGCTGGGAAGTCGGGCGGTTTCAGCCGCTGGATACGGTCTATAATCTGGCCATTTCGCCGGACGGGCAGCAGGTGTTTTACAAAAAGCGATTTGAAGACGGCAGCGCACAGGCCTACCGGCTGCAGCGTAGTGCGAACGGCAACTGGGCGGAGCCGCAGGAACTGCCCGGGCCGTTGTTCAAAAATGCCGGCTACTTCCGAGTGGCACAGGATGGCACTTTGTACATGTACATCAACAGCGCTGCCGGCAATCCGCGCGGCATCTACTACGCTGAGCCACAGCCGGACGGCAGCTACGGGCAGCCGCAGTGGCTCAGCGACGCGGTAAGCCCCTATGGCTCCACCACCTACACACCTATCGTCAGCGCAGACGAGACGCGCCTGATCGTGAACCGCGCGGGCATACCGCCGGGACAAACGGAGGAGCAGCTGGGAGAGAAAGGCCTGCATTACCATCAGCAATACAACGGGCAGTGGGACAGCGGCACGCGCATAACGGGGATTCCCTACACCTACTATGCGGAGATACTGCCCGACGGGCGCATGATCTTCGTGCACGATGGAGACCTGTACGAAATCGACCTGGCCAGTACCAATATCGCGATGACACCGGAAGGGCGGAAGGCGCGGATCCTGGCGGAGCTCGACTCAATGGAGCAGGCTTACGCCAATAAAGATTTGGAGCGGGTAGCGGAGTCCTACGCGCCGCGGGGCCGCATCTTTGCCGGTGGGGAAGAAGTGGCTCGGGCAAGCTACGGCATCAGGAAATACTGGACAGAGTTCGGGCCGGAGCCGGTACGCTGGAAGCTGAGCAGCTATATGATCACGGAGGACCCGCAGGAGATTTACCGCTCGGGGCGCTGGCAGGCTTTAGGCCGAAAGCCGGCGAAGTTTGAGGATTTGGATGATGCGTTTTTTGAGGGCGGGCTGTACCAATTTGGACAATCCGAGCTCACCTACCGCCGGGATGGCGTGGAGCAGACGGATACCGTCCCTTTCCTGATTTACTGGGCGGAGCTATGGGGCGCGCCCCGGATATGGATTGATTCGTACTGACCGGAAATTTTTAATAAAATTGATCGATGAAGTATTTATCTGTATGCTTATTTCTTTCTGTCCTGTCTTTTTGCCCTACCGCAGCGCAGGAGGTCTATCCGGCTAAAGCGCTGAAACACAGCGGCGGGACTATCTATGATGAACCCATTACCTCCGACGGAGAGCTACTGGACGGCGTAGTAGTCGATTACTACGAAAACGGCAAGCCCCGGCTTTGGAAGGAAGTCCGGGATGGGCTGGCGCACGGGCTCTGGCAGGAGTGGTACCCCAATGGGCAGCTGAAGTTTTCCGCTTACTGGAAAGCAGGCTACGGGCATGGCCGCTGGCAGTATTTCCACGAAAGTGGTGCCTTGCGGCAGGACGAGTACTACGAAAAGGATGTCCCCGTCGGCATTCACCTGAACTACCACAGTAACGGGCAGCTCGCGGAAAAGGGGCATCACGAAAACGGCCAAAAGCAGGGCATCTGGCGGAAGTATGCGCCCTCAGGGGAAATTACGGAAGAAACCGTTTTTGTAAACGGCGTGGAACAGGAGCAGTAGAGCCTACCGGCGCTTGATCATCGCTTTTTCCCCGGCCCGGCAGGCTAACGCGCCAGCCGCTCCGCGGCAAATTCCACCCATTTGTATTTCGGTATATCCCGGCCGATATAAAAGTCGGGCTGAATACCTTTGTCGTCAATCGCCATGTCGGGTATGCGCAGGCTTCTGGATAAGCTGTAGGCCAGCTGAAATTCACCGCAGGGAGCATCGGCGTAGTGCATATTGGAGATGTCGAGCACGCCGGCCGTGGTGGTGCCGAACAGCTTGACCTTGGTGCTTTGTTTGGCGGCCAGCAAAAACTGCTCGGTGGTGCTGCCGTTGTTTTCGTTGATGAGGATGGCGATACGCTCCGGAAACGGGTGGACGGTTTCGAAGGCTGTTTCCGTTACCGTTTCCTCACTAAGGAGGACAAACTCGCCGGGCTGTTTGGATAGCTTTTTGTAGGATTTGCGGGCCCATTTTCTGGTCTCTTTGTCCAGGCCGTACTCGTCCTTCTCGGCAAAGTCCAGCATCCGCTGATTGTTGAGGGGCGTGGATAAAAATTCTACGCCAACGGTCCGGATGGGGTTGGTATACAGAATGGGCAGCAGTTCCTGAAAGCTGCCGTCGCTGCCGCCCCCGTTATTGCGCAGGTCGATGATCAGGTTGGGCGTCTGCAGGATGAGTTCCTGGTTGGCGAGCACTACGCTGTCGATTGCCGCTTTCTCTGAATAGCTGAACGAAGGGATGCGGAGCAGGGCGGTGTTGGCATCCACGCGATCAAAGAAGGGCGCATCGTTGAACATAGCCCGGACATGTAGCTCGATCTCCGGGTCCGGCGGCAGGGCGGGCAGCTTGCGCTTCAGGTCTATGAAGCCCATCGTCAGGTAGTTGTTGCCGAGGAGTTCTGCTGCTTCAAAGTGCTCCGGGGAGTGGTCGCGCATGAAGTAAGTGGCGCTGCCATCGGCTTCGATCCGCAGTTTTACCTGCCCTTCCGTCCAGTACACGCCGTCAGCTTTGATGATAAAGCCCAGGTAAGCATCCGCCACTTTCTTAACGCCTATTTCGTAGGGGCCTGATGCCCATACCCCCTCGAAATCGTGCGTGGTTTTGGTATTCAGGTATTCCAAAAATGCGGGTACATCGACCTCCAGCTTTTCCCAGTCCGCAAAGCTTTTCCGGATGTCCGCTTCGCTTTGGGCGGCACTGACTTCCACTGGCCCTTCCGATTGGGTCGGCTGTATGCCGATATGCCCGCTGCGGAAAAAGGCCAGCCAATTCTCCAACGTTTGCATGCACTCCTGTAGGTCGTCGATCTCGCGCGCCTTTCCTTCGTACGCTTTGTTGTGCTGCTCGTAGGCTTCCTGCCCTTTCTGGCTTAGCGCATAGCTGAAGCCCGCATCATTGGCTTCAAAAGTTTCGCGGACCCACTTCAGGTTGGAGGCGCAGTCGCAGTCCTGGCCCAATACGGCAAATGGCAATAACAACAGGATAAAGGACAGATGGTGTTTTTTCATTTCCAAGGGTTTGATTATGTCAGAATTTCGCACCTAAAATAGCTGAAATCCGATACAATGAAGCAGAGCCAGCCAGAAAAACTGATGCTCAAAAACAACAAATAAGCTGTCCGGGCATTCTTCGTATCTAAAGCGTCCGTTTTTGCCTTCTTTATAAAGTTAATCAAAAGTAACCCTAGTGGTCTGTCAAGGCTAAAACTAGGGGTTGCCTGCGGCGAATTTTGAGGCTACTCTTCGTTGGATAACCCCTT
>CAJXXJ010000311.1 GCA_913062745.1 uncultured Phaeodactylibacter sp. | reverse complement strand
GAATCTGCGCATGCCGGAGTCTGTTACGGAGTACCCGGCCCGCATACCGAGGCTGAAGCGGTCCGCTATTTTGTAATCTGCGGAAAATACGAGCGGGATGACTACTGCTTCCCCTCCGTCTTTGAGAAAGGTGGGCAGCAGGCCTATGCCGGCGTTCACATCAAGGTAGCGTTTAGGCGGGCGTTGGGCGTGGGTTAATGTCAAATGTAAGCACATCAGGCCGGTAATTAATAAGATTGTCTTCTTCATGACTGTTTAGGAGTTATTGGGTTTGGTAATAATTGGTGCAATAAATAGCCAGCCGTACAAGCGACAGCTCCTACGGTAAAAGGCAATACGGTATCAGGCTAAATCGTGGCGGTATCAGGCCAGGTATAGCATGAATGTAAATGTGCAGTACATGCGCATGCAAGCTTGGCAGCAGGCACATGACAACAGTTTAATAAACCCCAATCGCGCTTGTAGAAAAAGACAGATTCGAGAACAGTACCCTAAATTCGGCTGCTTTCAAACCTCAGGTGGTCGTTCTACAGAGCCCGCGCATTAATCTGCTCATCCTTACAGACGAGCGTGAAGAGCTTTTCGTTTGTCAAATCGGCAATTTTTTGCTTTTTTTTATCACTCAATTGCAAAATAAGGGTTCTTGCATTAGTATGCAACCCCTAATAGCAATAAAAGTCAGGTTTCTGACTCCCGGTAATTAGTACGCCCCGAAATAACGGCGCAGGCCCCACTCCGCAGAAAACAGCAGCAGCAGCAGGAAAAACAGCCATTTCAGGTCGATGACCGGGCGTGTTTTTGCTGTTTCGTAAATCACCGGCTTGACGGTATCGCGCTCGCGGATAGCGGTTGCAATATCCTGTAATTGCCCCGGATAGTAAAGCTGCCCGCCGTAGCGCTCGCTCAGCAGCTGCAGCAGGTTGTGGTCGGCAGTAGTCTCGTAGCTTTCCAGTTGTATAGGCTTTACACTAAATTGCCCATCGTAGCTCAGCTGCTCTCCATTGTAGAATACTGACCCGCGGAAGCTGTAATTGCCCACGGGAAGAATGCCGGCATTGAGGCGGTAGGCATTGCCGCTTTTGTTAAAGGTGAAATCGTACTCTTTGCCTTCCTGATCGGTGATGACCAGGCTTGCGTCCGGCTCATTGACCAGCTCGAAGCTGCGGTTGTAGAGCTCCGCGTCGAAGTAGATATTTTCGTTTTCGTCAAAGATATTCTTGGCCAGGCTGACGCGAAAACGGCGCTTATCTTCCTTAAGGCTAAGGTACTGAACGGCCTTGCCGATCAGCTCATTAAACAGCTCATGGTTTTGGTTTTGCAGATAGTCAAAGAGCCGCCACTTCCAGATACCCTCTGCGGCCAGCACCCCGATTTTCGTCTGATCTTCCTCGCCCAGCATGAGCAGGGGGTATTCCGTCCGGATGTCGCCCACCTGTTGATAGAGCAGTACTTCTCCGGTACTGCCCCGGGTGAATTCACCGAAAAAGGCCGTCAGGGGCGGGAAGTTGGGAAGGCGCTGTTTCAGTTCATCCTCTATCGTGAAAAGCCCGAACTCGGGAGCAATTGCTGCCTGTACCAGGTTTTCGCCGCCGCCGCGCAGGGTGATGTCTAGTAATGGCTGCAGTTCATTAAAGCGCGCAGGGTTAGTCTGTAGCCCGGCTATGAAGAGGTGTGAAATCTGTTGTTGCTGCAGCGCATTGAATACGCTCGTGGCATCATTTTCTGCACTAGGCAGGTTGTGCAGGATCACAAAATCGTAAGCGGCAAGCTGCCCGGTGAAGTTTCTGGCGTATTCCACCTCCACTTCGTAGTTTTTGTTATTGGAGATGCCCTGCCTGATGGCAGAGATGTCCGGGTGTGGCGCATTGGCCAGGATGAGTATCTTCTGGCGCGCATCCAGCACATCGATGAAGATGTCTTTGGAGTTATTAGCGGTACTCGCTTCTCCCGGTAAAGAGCTCAGGCTCACCCGGTAGCGTTGCACGCCGGCTTCATTGGCATCGAGGATGACCTCCCGGGTATCAAAGTAGCTGTTGTCATCAATTTGTACGGCCTGCTGTTCGAGCAGCCGCTGATTGCCGTTTTCAATCTTGTAAATGCTCAGCTTGCTGCTGCTCCCAGCCGCGTTTTCTGCCAGCAGGTCAATTTCCACACTGAACTTATCACCCAGGTACGCTATGCGGTTATAAAAGACACGCTTCACAAGCAGGTCTTTCTGTGGAGTCGTGTCTCCCAGTGCGATGGTATAGACCGGTGCCGCCAGTTTGCCGCCCGAGTAGACCGGGCTGCTGCCTTCGTTGTAAATGCCGTCAGTAGCCAGAATGACCGCCCCCAGGTTTTGGCCACTGTAGAGGCTGTAAGCGGAGGACAACATCTCGGAAATATTGCTCTGCTTGTCCGCAAAGGTGTAGTCCAGCCCCTCCCGCACTTCGCTGCCGTAGGAGTAGGTCTTCAGTTCGTAGTCTTCCGAAAGAGCGGCCTGCAGGGCTTCCAGCTCTTCCCGGTAGGCGGCAGAGTCAGCATTCGACAGTGCGCTGCCCACTGATTCCGAAACATCCTGCGCCAGCACAATCACCGGTTTTTTCGTTTCCTGCACCACGTCCCGCAACAGCGGAGCAAGCAGCAGTATGGCAATCAGGCTGACGCCTAAAAAGCGCAGTATCCCCAGTACCCAATTGAGCAGGGCAGACTGCTCCCGAAAAGCTGCCGAGCGGTAGTACAGCAGCAGAGCAGCGCCCAGGCCAAGCAGCAGGCAGAGCAACAGGTACCAGGAAGGATAGGAAAAGCTTAGATTGTCCATGCAGCGGCTTTATTTTGTAACTTGCAATTATAACGGAATTCCCCGGCCTGCCCGCTCAACATCCTGTTAGTGAATTGTTAAAACGGCAGGGGTGCTATACATTTTTTGGTTTTGCCTCTTTATATACTCACCGGGAAGTAACAAAGCTCGCCTAATCGCTGGCTTTGGTCTTTTCCCGAAAGGGGCAGAAATACCTCAGGCACGCAATAATAAAGAATATTAGACGATCCGGAGGCATCATCGGCAGAAAGCTATAACCGTGTCGGCTTTCCGATTGTTACGGATTACAGGCCATAAAAGTAATGAGATCTATGATGAAGAAGTTGATGACTATCGCACTGCTGCTATTTGGCGCACTACAGTTGCAGGCTGCCTACATCCTCATCCCGATGGATGCGGAGAGTCAGCGGGAGCACCTCAAGGCATACGGTATCACCTACTGGGTGCTTTCCAATAACGTAGACGCCTGGTGGCTGCTCAACTACCGGGGTGGCAGCTTTGCCTTCCCCCACTCCAAGGTGTTTGAGAAGGAATGCCTGACGCGCGGCGTCTCTTTTGAAGTGCTGGCGGATGCGCAGTTCAATAAAATTATCGAGGACATCTCCCACCCGGAGGTCAATCAGGAGGCCATCAAGCTGGAAAAGGCGCCCAAGATTGCGGTGTATACTCCTGACTTCAACGCCCGCGGCGAAAAAATACAGCCCTGGGATGATGCGGTGACGCTGGTGCTGACCCATGCGGAAATCCCCTACGAGACCATCTACGACCGCGAGGTCCTAAACGACGAGCTGGTCAAATACGACTGGCTGCACTTGCACCACGAAGACTTTACCGGGCAGTACGGCCGCTTCTACCGCACTTACCACAATCAGCAGTGGTACCGCGAAAACCAGCGCAAAATGGAAGAACTGGCGGACGAGCTTGGTTTTGAAAAAGTCTCTCAGCTCAAGCTCGCCGTGGTGAAACGAATCAAAGAGTACGTCACCGGCGGCGGCTTTATGTTTGCCATGTGCTCGGCGACGGATACCTACGATATTGCCCTGGCTGCCGAAGGTGTCGACATCTGCGCGGAGATGTACGATGGCGACCCGGTAGACCCGAATGCGCAGCAAAAGCTCGATTACAGCAAAACCTTCGCGTTTGAAGACTTCCAGCTGACCCGTAACCCGCTGGAGTACGAGTATTCAGATATCGACCACTACCGCGGCCGCCGGGTCAACCCCGAGCAGGATTACTTCACGCTTTTCGACTTTTCCGCCAAGTGGGACCCTGTGCCGACTATGCTTACGCAAAACCATACCCGCACGGTTAAAGGCTTTATGGGGCAGACGACTGCTTTCCGCAACCGCACCATTAAATCCGGCGTGCTGATACTGGGCGAAACCAAGCCGGCCAAGGAAGCCCGCTACATCCACAATAATTACGGCAAGGGGTTCTGGACCTTCTACGGTGGGCATGACCCGGAGGATTACCGGCACTATGTGCAAGACCCCGAGACCGACCTCAACCTGCACCCCAAATCGCCTGGGTACCGGCTGATCCTAAACAACATCCTGTTCCCGGCTGCGAAAAAGAAAAAGCGTAAAACCTAACCGAAGCTAACCCACATGACCAACCGTTTCAAGATATTCGTATGGATGGCGCTGCTGCTGACTGGTTTTTTGGCCGGCGCAGCCTGGACGAACCGTGCTGATGCGCCGGCAGCCGCCGAGGAGCAGCCAGCCGCACCATCTGCTCAGGAAATAATCAATGAGGAGACAAGCCCTGCGGCACCGCCCCCCTCCACGCTGCCCGGCACCCGGGCCACTACACCCGGCGAGGGACTGAATCCGGACGAAATTGCCACTATCCGCCTGTTCGAAGAAGCCTCTCCATCAGTCTGTTACATCACGACTACCAATGTGCGCCGTGATTATTTCAGCCGCAATATCACGGAAATCCCCCGCGGCAGCGGTTCTGGCTTTGTCTGGGATAATAAAGGGCACATCATCACCAATTACCACGTAATCCGCGGAGCAGACCGGGCCACGGTCACCCTGGCCGACCGCAGTACCTGGGATGCCAAACTGGTCGGCGTAGCGCCGGAAAAAGACCTGGCAGTACTGCGGGTAGATGTGCCGCGGCGGGAGTTGCGCCCGATTCCTGTAGGCAGCTCCGATAATCTGCGGGTAGGGCAGTCTGTCTACGCAATCGGTAACCCCTTTGGCCTGGATCAGACGCTGACTACCGGTATCGTCAGCGCGCTTGGCCGGGAAATCAAATCTGTAGCAGGCATTCCCATTAGGGATGTAATACAAACTGACGCAGCGATCAACCCAGGTAATTCCGGCGGCCCCTTGCTGGACAGCTCGGGCCGGCTGATAGGGGTGAATACCGCTATCTATAGCCCGTCCGGTGCATCGGCGGGTATCGGGTTCTCCATTCCGGTGGATGTTGTGCGCTGGGTGGTGCCGGAGCTGATTGAGTACGGAGAGCTGAAGCGGCCCAGCCTCGGCCTGGAGCCGGCAAGGCCGCAGATTATGG
>CAJXXJ010000310.1 GCA_913062745.1 uncultured Phaeodactylibacter sp. | reverse complement strand
GGCTGCCGGAGCGTACCTACTGGTCCTGGCAGCCCCGCCTGATGGCCCGCTGGCGGTGGAGCAGCCGTTGGGAAGTCAGGGCGCACTACAGCCGCATGGAGCAATTTGCCCATCAGCTGTTCAACACCGTGGTGGGGCTGCCGACTGAAATCTGGGTGCCCTCCACTGCCAATATCGCGCCGGAACGCTCCTGGCAGACGGGCATCGGCCTTTCCTGGGAAGTGCTCAAAGGCTGGCAGCTGGCCTCCGACTGGTACTACAAGGAAATCGACAATTTGCTCACCTACATAGAGGGAGCTACGCTGCTCAACGACTGGGAAGCCAATACGACTACGGGGGGCGGGCGCGCTTACGGCATGGAGTTGCTGCTGGAAAAACAAAAGGGCGCTACCCGGGGGTGGGCGGGCTATACGCTGAGCTGGGCCGATCGTCAGTTTGACCGTATCAACGGGGGCAGGCGTTTCCGATATCGGTTTGACCGCAGGCACGACTTCAAAATGGGCTTTTCCCATCGCCTAAAGGATTGGCTGCAGCTTTCCGGCGCTTATGTGTTTAGTACCGGTTTCCGTTTTACCCTTCCGGAGGATGTTTACGATATTCAGCTGCCGGGCATCGGTTTTGTCAATGTGGTGGAATACGGCATGCGCAACGGGCAGCTGATGCCGAATTATCACCGGCTTGACCTCAGCCTGAATATCTTTTTCCAGTCGGCCGACGTGTCCCATGCCCTTCAGTTGGGGGTCTACAATCTGTACAACCGGCGCAATCCGCTATTTTATGATATTGAATCCTCCTTTGAAGCCAATGGTAACGAAATTATTCAGGAAAAGCGCTTCGAAAGCGTTTGGCTCCTGCCATTATTGCCTTCACTGAACTACACTGTGAAATTTTAATTGTATATTTGTAAGTCCCGCCAATTTTTTGTTAAAATGGTGGTAGCCGAAAAAGGACGGGGAAACACCCCGGTATGAAAAAATTTGAATGAATTAAATAAGCCTAAAGGATGACCTGCCTTAGAAATCCGCTGCTTCTGCTCCTGCTGCTCGCTTCACTCTCGTGGAGTTGTGAAAAGCCAACCGATATATCAGCAGTTACCGGTGGCGGAGATTTGGTCATTATCAGCAACTTTAGCCCGGATCAGTCCCTTAATGTTGTGGTCACCGTAACCCGCTCGCCCCTTGATGGAGCCCTGCAGCAGGAATACGTCACGGATGCCACCGTCGAGCTGTTCGGCGAAGAGGGGGAATTCCTGGAGGAGCTTACCCTTTCGGAACAAAAAAATGAAGAAGGGGCTATTCCATTCTATACAACTCAAGATTTTGTACCACAGCCGCAAGTCGCCTACACCATCGTGGTAGATGCTCCCGTCCACGGAACAGCAACGGCGAAAAGCCGTATACCGGAACCGATCGACCTGCTGAGCTCCCGCATCAAAAACTTTTCGCGGCAAGTTTCCGAAACCGGAACCACTAACCTGCAGTACGAAGTTAATGTCAGCTTCCAGGATCCCGGTAAAAAGCAGAATTACTACCACATTAGCCTGATGCAGGAGCTGTTTCACTATGCACTATCGGAAGAGGGCGACACCCTTGTCGGTTATTCTTCTTACCGACCGCTGGTTTTTGACCCGGCGGATAATACGCAGACGCAGATTGCACATATCGGTGGCGGTATGCTGCTCGATGACGGCGCTTTCAACGGGAAAATTATCAGCTACGACCTGCCCGTTTCCTTTGATTATGATGCCACCCGCTATCTGCATGGCCAACTGATTCTTGAGCTGCGCGCCGTCTCTGAAGAATATTTTTACTACTTCTCCTCTCTCAGCCGGCAGTCCGGCTCTAAAGGGCAGCCTTTTGACGACCCCGTTATCATTCAGGATAACGTAGAGGGCGGCAGAGGCGTATTTGCGGGCTTTAGCAGCTCCGTGGATTCGCTGGCTTTCTCCCATTAAAATCGCCACACCCAATTTCGCCGACTCTTCCTGCCAAGAAAAATTGTTCCCTCCGTAGGGGGTAGGGCAATATTTAGTGTCTCTATTAGTGTAAGTATGAAAATTATGGGGTTTGCTCTTAGCCAAACCCTCACTAAATCGAGACCGTATGAATGCGCAGGCAAAATCTTCTTTCATTGACCTATTTCCACTCTTTTCCGTACTCACGCCATCGGAAAAGCAGCAACTGGCTGAAATGATGGAGCATCAGGTCAAATCCAAGTTCAATTTCATCTACATGCCGGGCGATGCTTCGGATTATGTATACTTCCTCGCCAAGGGCACCATTAAGATTGGCACGCACTCCTCTGACGGCAAAGAAATCATCAAATCCCTGATCCATCCTACCGCTATGTTCGGTGAACTCGGCCTGATCGGGGAAGAACAGCGGACGGACTTTGCGCAGGTACTGAAGCAGGATGCTCATTTGTACCGCATTTCCGTAGCAGACCTGAAGGTGCTGATGCGCAGTAATTTCGACTTGTGCACCAGCATCATGAACTTATTTGGGGGCCGGCTGGTCAAAGCAGAAAACAAGCTGGAGTCCCTTATTTTCAAAGATGCCCGTACTCGTATCATCGAGTTCATCAAGGAGTCCGTCAGCAAGCGGGGCCGCCGTATTGGTTACGAAATGCTGCTCAAGCACTCCCTGACGCATCAGGATATCGCGAATATCACCTGCACTTCCCGTCAGACCGTTACGCTGGTACTGAATGAGCTGAAGAAGTCTGACCTGATCTACTTCAACCGGGGCAAAATCCTGGTGCGGGACATGGCGCGGCTTGCTTAAGCAAAAAAGTAAACTAGATTGTGTGTGATTGATTTGGAGGCCCTTCACGGGGCCTCTAAAAAAAGAACCCCGGGCAACCACTTTGGATCGCCCGGGGCTTTTTTATGGGTCCAACCCAGTGCTTATCGCATCAGGGTCACATCTCCTTTGATCAGGACCGTTTCGCCGTCGATGAACTGTACCTCGGCGTACCACACGAACACCGCTGCGTTCATGCGCTCGCCCCGGTAAGTTCCATCCCATCCAAAGTCAGGGTTGTTGGGCTCGAAGCCGCCCGACAGCTCAAATACAGCCTCTCCCCAACGGTTGAAAATCCGGAACGACTCAATGCGTTCTACCTGCGGGCCAGACTGAATGTAAAAGACATCATTCCGGCCATCATCGTTGGGCGAGAAAATATTGGGCACATACACATCCCGTATCTTCTCCACGATAATCTGTAAATCATCCGAAGCAGAGCAGCCATTTACATCCACTACGGTGACTGAAACGAGTTCGCTCTCAAGTGGAGTGTAGGAGAAGGAGCGCCCTTGCCCTTCCGGCTGCCAGATGAAGGTGTCGATCGGCGCCAAATTCACCACATTGGCATTCAGGCGCAGGCTGTCGCCAAAAGCAACAACTATCTGCTGAGGCTCTCCACCCCCGGCATCGAGGCTGGTTGTGATCGTCACCGTAATCGGCTCCGGCTCCACCAGCGTAAACTGCTGCTCGGTAAAGCATCCGTTCTGCCCGGTGATGACAATATCATAGGTGCCTTCCGGCAAATTGGTGAAGCTCGTCTGACTGCCCACATTCTCTCCGTTCAGCGTAATTTCAAACGGCGGCACGCCACCGCTGATGCTGTCGATGAAAATAGTGCCGTCGGTATCGCCGAAACAGCTTGGATCATCCGCGGTATAGCTGGCTACCGGCGCATCAAGGCTGGCCGTTACTACCACCTGATCGCTGTTGGTACAGCCGTTCGGGTCGGTAATCTGCAGGGTGTAGGTACCCGGCTGCCCGGTCTCAATGATAGCCGAAGCCGGGTCATTGATCACCACACCGGCCGTCTCGCTGCTCCACAGATAGCTGAAGCCTGCGCTAGTCGGGTTGGAGCTGCTGCCTATAGACACCATGCCCATATTACAGCTCAGCTCCTGTGAGTCGCCGGCTTCTACCTCCGGAGTCGGGTTCACGGTAATCTCCACCTGCGCTTCCGCATCCGGGCAAACGCCCATGCCGCTGGCCAGGTAATTGTAGAGATAGGTACCCGGAGCCATGTTGCTGGTATTCTGCGTAGCTGCTGCTGCGTTGAAGCCCGGAGGGTTGCCGCCGGAAGCTACAGACCAGGTACCACCCGGAGTTTCGCCAACCAGCAGTTCTGCCAGGTTGACAAGGGAGTCGGTGCTTTCGCAAAGCGTAACTGCATCCGCCGGGGTGCCGGCTACCGGAGGCTCCATCACATTTACCTGCCAGCTCTGCCCGGCATCAAATACACATACCGGATTGCTCAGTGCAAAGAAGCTCAGTAGCTCGAACTCCAGGGTATCCTGAACATTACCGAAAGCAATGGCCAGCTCACCCGGGCTCGAGAGTACAATAGAATCTTCCTGCCCGTTCAGCAGATAGTTGAACTGATAATCATCTTCGATACCGCCGGTAAGGCTAATTTCAAATACCGCGTCCTCTCCCTGGCAAAGATCGGTCGGGCCACTGATGCTGCTGCTCTGCGGTGCACAGGGCGGCGTGGAGCAAGTCAGTTCGCTCGTGACCGGCCCGCAAGGCGTCGGGCCAACCGCCGTTACCGTAATGGTGACGCTTTCCTCAGGCAGCAAGCCGCTGACCAGATAGGAGGTGGCGGACTGTGCACTGCCGTTGCCGTTGCTGATTACGATATCGTAATTGTCAGCACCATCCACGGCTGGCCAGCTGAACAGAATCTCAGTATTGCTGAGTTGTTCGCAGCTGATGTCCGCGGGCTGCAGCGGTGCAATCAGGTCTACCGGTAATTCAAAGACTTCGGAGAAACAGCCTGCATCATTGATTTGCAGGGTAGGCGTGAAGCTGCCTGGGCTATCCCAGCTCACTACAATTTCGTTATTGCCATTTTGCTCAACGATAGTACCTCCGTCAACTTGCCAGTCGAAGATGGCTTCCTGCGTCGCAACCCCATCAAACACTAGCGTTAGGGTGCTGTCAGAGCAGAAAGTGCCATCCGCAGAGAAGGAAGTAAAGGAGGCTACCGGCTCTTGTCCTACGACAACACTTACCAAGGTATCATAGCTACATACACCGTCTTGGTAGCTGATGGTGATCAGGTTTTCTCCTACGGTCCCTTCGGAAGCATCGAACAAGCCATCGCTGTTAAGGATACCGTCTCCGGACCAGCTAACGGTGCCGGTGGGGCTGCTGCCCACCACAGTCGTCTCTAACTGAATTTGACCGTCGTCCGAGCAGGTCGGATTGGGCGCGGTAAACTCAAAGCTGATCGGTGGGCAGGGCGTGCTTGCACAGCTGATGGCCACCGGGGCTGCGTTGCCACAGGGCGGCGGGCCCTGGGCGATGATGGT
>CAJXXJ010000309.1 GCA_913062745.1 uncultured Phaeodactylibacter sp. | reverse complement strand
TCTGTATGAGGTGATGGTGGATGGCGCCCACCGCGAGCAGGCTTGGAATCGGAGCCTGATAAGCGTTGGTATTCCGGTCGGAAAGGATAAGTATGTTGACGCCGTTGCGCACCAGGTCTTCTGCTACGGCACAAACGTGGTCTACAGCGGCCGGCAGCCGCCCATCCTGCTTGCCTGCCCGGAATACGATGTCAATCTGCCCGGAGCTGAAGTGCGGATGGTTGATCTGCTTGATTTGATCCAGCTCGGCATTGGTCAGCACCGGGCTGTCAAGGTGGATATAGCGGGCTCGTTCGGGCGTGATCTTCAGCATATTACTGTTGCCGCCGAGGATAGCGTACAGGGACATGACGGAGCGCTCCCGGATCGGGTCGATCGGCGGGTTGGTCACTTGAGCGAACAGCTGCTTGAAATAATTGGCCAGATGCTGGGAGTGTCGGGAAAGTACCGCCAGCGGTGTATCTGCACCCATTGAGCCGATCGGGTCCTTGCCACCCTCTATCATAGGCTCGATAATAACTTTCAGGTCCTCTTTAGTGTAGCCGTGCAATTGCTGCAGCTTCAGCAGCTGAGTGTCTTCCAGCTGCACAACGGTGGAATTGGCCTCGGGCAGGTCCGGCAGCGCAATGCGGTTTTCATCCAGCCAGTCGCGGTAAGGCAGGCGCTGACAAATCGTAGCTTTCAGTTCCTCATCCCCGATTACGCGGTGTTCATCAAGATCGGCAATGAGAATGCGCCCGGGCTGCAAGCGGCCTTTTTGCACCACTTTCGACTGATCTACCGGCAGCGCTCCTGCTTCGGAGGCGACTATCAGCACATTATCTTCGGTGAGGCAGTAGCGGGAAGGGCGCAGCCCGTTGCGGTCCAGCGTGGCGCCTACGAGCACCCCATCGGTAAAGCAAACGGAAGCCGGGCCATCCCAGGGCTCCATAATAGTCCGGTTGTACTCATAGAAGGCGCGCTTGTAGTCTTCCATCTGCTCGTCGTGCTGCCAGGCTTCCGGTATCATGAGCATCAGGGCGTGGGGCAGCGACATACCGCCCAGTACCAGAAATTCGAGGACATTATCAAAGTTGGCAGAGTCGGACAGGCTTTCGCCGCAAATGGGCTTTAGTTTTTCCAGCTCCTCTTCGCTGAAGAGGGTGGACTTAATGAGTTTTTCCTTGGAGGCCCACCAGTTGAGGTTGCCCATGATGGTGTTGATCTCCCCGTTGTGCGCGATGTAGCGGAACGGCTGTGCCAGCTTCCATTTGGGCACGGTATTGGTGGAAAAGCGGCTGTGGATGACTGCAATTGCGGACTCGCAGAGCTCGTCGTGCAGGTCCGGGAAGTAAGGCCGCAGCTGATAGGTGGTGAGCTGGCCCTTGTAGATAACGGTCTTGTAAGAAAAGGAAGCCAGGTAAAACTGATCCCGCGACTGCGGATAGGTGCTGTGGATAGAGTGGGTGGCAAACTTGCGCAAAACGAAAAGGCGCCGTTCCAGTGCTTTGGGGTCCATCTCTTGTACCGGCCTGACGAATACCTGCTCCATGCGGGGCTCTGCGCCCACGGCCGATTCGCCCAGGTCTTCGTTGTCGGTTGGTATCTTTCGGTAGCCCAACAGCTCGAAGCCCAGCTCGTCGATATAGTCGTCAAACAATACCCGGCACTGCCTGCGCAGATTGCGGTCGGCCGGGAAAAAGACTACTCCTACACCGTATTTGCCAAAGTCCGGCAGTTCAAAACCCTGCTCTTTGCATTTTTTGGCAAAAAAGGCGTGCGGTGTTTGTATCAATATGCCTGCGCCGTCGCCGGTATTGGGTTCGTAACCGCATGCTCCGCGGTGCTCCATGTTGGTCAGCATCCGCAGTGCATCTTCGATAAGTTGATGCGACTTTTTACCGTTCAGGTTGGCAATCAGCCCGGTTCCACAGGCGTCAGATTCGAGTTGAGGCGTGTATAGCCCTTGCTGCTGAGGTTCGCTCATAGACAAATATTGCGTTTGCGGCCCGCCGATACGGCTAAAGCCAAATAAAATAAGGTGTGCTCCGTCGGTGAGTTAGGTCGGTTTCCGCAGAAGCTGCGAAAATGATATTGGGTTCCTGAGGGTGGCGGAATGAGACCCGCCTGATAATTTGGTTGGTAGTGGTTAGGGCTGTATTTGTTCGCTTATAGCCTAACGGAGGCAGCCGAAGATACGGATTGAGTGCTCCGGCGCAAAATGTTGTGACAAGAATAAAAACGGATTTTCCTTAAAAAAGTTGAATTTTGTACGATGTCCAAATGAATCTGCCTTAAGGCTATCTAGGTATGGTTACGATCTATTCAACACAGGGGTGTCCAAATATTTTGTTTTTGAGGCTTATTTTTTGATAAACTGTGCAAAGGCGGTTTTTTCAGAATTATATTTTGATTGGTTGTTTTTGGTGGAAGAGGGTGCTACGATTTGTAAGCAGAAAATTACAGCAGGGTGCCGGGCTGGGGTAGCGGCCGCAGAAAACTCAGGTGAGCCACAGCAAAACGGCCTCTCCCCGGAAATAGGGAGAAGCCGCCTTGTATAGGGTTGGTATGCTAAAACCCGAGGTGAAGCGCCAGCAGGAAATTCCGCCCCGCCTGTGGGAACAGCCAGCGGTCGACCACCGTGTTGCCATCTAATTGGTAGCGGTAGGAGTAAGCGTTGGTCTCATAAAGCTGGTCAAATACATTTTGCACCTGTAGCCGCAAACCCAGTTCGCGCATAAAGCCCGGGCGCAGAACATACGCTATCCGGAGGTCTGCAAAGTTGTAGGCCTCCAGGCGGTTGTTGGGGTCAGAGCTGTTGTCCACGTACTGCTCGCCTACATACTTATGCTGCAGGCTGATGCTGAGGTCGCTGTTTTTTGTCTCCGGCAATACATCGTAGGTCAGCCCGGCGGCGCTGATGATTTCCGGGGAGAAAGACAGGTCCGTCTCTTCCCGCTGAATCCCTTCCTGCCCGATGTAATTAAAGTCTTCGTCGTACACATCTACAAATTCCGTAAAGGCAGGCACCTTGTTGCGGCTGAGCGTGAGGTTGCCCTCCAGCCGCAGTTTAGGCAGCAGCTGCAGCCCGCCGGTTACCTCCAGGCCAAGGCGGTAGCTGCGGTCGACGTTGACCCGTGTGTACGCGCCCACATCGTTGACTTCCCCATTCAGGACCAGCTGATCGCGGTAGTACATATAGTAGGCATTGAGGCGCAGGGCACCTTTGTCCCAGCGGCGCTCGTAGCCCAGCTCGGTATCGTAGAGCCTTTCCGGCTCCGGGCGGCTGTCGGCCGTGGTTTCGGTAAAGTCATTACGGTTGGGCTCCCGGTTGGCGACGGCGAAGGAGGCGAACACTTCCGCCCGCTCGTCGATCCTGTAGAACAGCCCGGCTTTGGGGTTGAAGAAGTCGAGCGTCACCTGCTGCGTCACATTATCGCCCTGCCGGTCGAAGCCCTGAAATTCGTAGCCCACCCTGCGGTATTGCAAATCGAGGTAGGCATGCAGCCCGGGCAGCAGTTCATAGTTAAATCGGGTGTAGATGTTGAAGTCCGACTTTTCCGCATCATTTTCGTAAAACCGGTCTTCAATTTCGCTGCCGGAGGCAAAGCGCGCCCAGATGACTTCGCCAAAGTGCAGGCCTTCATAGTAGTGGTAGCTGCCGCCCAGGGTGGCATCGAGGCGGTCATTGTCACTTACGTAATTCAGAGCATAGACGCCTCCGTAGAAGTCATTGTCCAGCCACAGCCGGCGTACCAGGTCGGTGCGGCCGATGGTAGTATCCCCCAGTGTAATTGGCGCAAAGCCATATTCCTGAAAATCCTCGCCGGCTTTATACTGCTCAAAGTAGCCGGCGCCTTTGGTATAGTGCAGGGCTGTATTCAGATTCCAGTTTTCAGTGAGTTGATTGTTATAAATGAGCTGGAAGTGGTCCTGCCCGTAATTGTCTACCTCATTTTCGTAGGGGCCGCCGTCTTCTTCCGGCTGTTCGGTGCCGGCCAGGTTAAAGGTCCGGTTGCCGGATTCGAGGATATTTTCCGGCACACCGTACCAGGCCTGATAGGTACGCTCGCGGCCCGAGAAGGTAATGAAGCGCAGGCTGCTGCTTTTCCCGAGATAAGCCGCCGAGAGGTAATAGGAGCGGAGGTCGGACTCGGCCCGGTCGATGAAGCCGTCCGAGGTGATGCGCGACAGCCGCCCGTCGATGGTAAATTTACCGTTTAGCAGGCCGGTGCCGAATTCCACGTTCGCTCTTTGCGTGTTGAAGGAGCCGTAGGAGGCGTTCAGATTAGCGTAGGGTTCTGCTTTGAGGGCTGTGGTGCGGATGTTGATGGTCGCGCCAAACGCCCCTGCGCCATTGGTGGAAGTGCCTACGCCCCGCTGAATTTGGATATCATCCGCCGAGCTGCCGAAGTCGGGCATATTAACCCAGAAGACTCCCTGCGACTCTGCATCATTGATGGGGATGCCGTTTACGGTAACGTTGATACGCGTGGGGTCAGTGCCCCGGATGCGGATGCCGGTGTAGCCCACGCCTGCGCCTGCATCGGAGGTAGCGACAGCGGACGGAGTCCAGCGGAGCAGAAATGGCATGTCCTGCCCGAGGTTGAGCGGCTCAAGTTCTTCTGCGTCCAGCGTTACGTAAGCCATAGGCGTGGTGGCCTGAGCCCGTGTGGCTTTTACGATAAGCGGCTCGGTAGAAAAGGCTCTGGGCTGCAGCTGTATGCGCAGCTCGGCCGGGTCGCCGCTGCTGAGCTGCAGCTCCTGTTCATGGCTCTGGTAGCCCAGAAAGGAAGCCTGCAGTTGATAGCTGCCGGGCTCCACGTTTTCGATGCGGAAGCGGCCCTCAAGGTCAGTGGCTGCTCCTTTGCCGGAAGGCAGCAGCAGCACGTTTGCGCCGGGCAGCGGCTCGCCTTCGTAGTCGGTCACTACGCCCTGTACAGATGCCTGCGCGCAGAGCGAGAGGCTAAGCCCGAGGGCGAGTAGTGTTGTCCAGTAAATTTTAAGAAACATAATAAATGGATAATGCTGGTGAATGAATCGCTGTCCCCGGGGCTGGAGCCGCGTGTTCGTTCACTGGTGCCCGTCCGCCAGGCACCCTCATCCCACTGAGAGGAGTACTTTTCGCTATTGAAAAGCCATTCAGCTTCACCTCCCTTCCCGGCATGACCCGGGCAGGTTCAATGGGTATGATCTCAGTCCTGCTTTAACAGCGGGACACCCCAGATGAGTGGCGCAAAGGTAAAAAGTCTGAATAGATTGTCTAAATTCCGGGCAAAAAAGGAATATGGCCTACGCAGGAGTACTGGAAGAAATTGCAGAAGCGGTGAAGCCGGAGCTGGGGAAAGGGAAAGTTGCGGATTACATTC
>CAJXXJ010000308.1 GCA_913062745.1 uncultured Phaeodactylibacter sp. | reverse complement strand
TCGTAAAAGCCAGAAAAATGCTTCAGGGCATGATCGTTGACTTGCAAAAAATTGCGGTATGAGCAAACACCATCCCCTGGATAGCGTGTTTCGGGATCAACTGCGGGACCAGGCAGTCGAGGCACCGCTTCATCTATGGGAACAAATAGACCAAAAACGAAACTTTAAACACCGATTTTTTAACCAGGTCCGGTTGAAAAAGCCGCTTGCTGCACTGCTGGCCTCTATGGCACTCGCAGGCAGCTCCCTGCTGCTCTATAATATGAAGCAGCCGGAAATCAAAAGCTTCCCGATCCCGGCAAGTGGCGTAGTTGCCTACGCGCAGCTGTCCAGCCCGGGCTCCGATGCCGCTTCCACCCAAAATACTACCGCATCCCTTTCGGCCGCAGCTACTGCCGCCGTATCTTCTTCCCCTTCAGCTACTCCAACTGCCAGTACCCGCACTCCGGCAGCACCGGCAGCCGCTACTACGGCCTCTGGCAGTGGTGGCAACGTGCAGCCGCCTGTCCGCACCGCTTATCTGAGCATGGGGGCCAACGAATCCGCCCAAACTGCTGCACTCCAATTATCTGCTTCCTCCACCGCACAGCCGGCAGCTGAACAGGCCAGCGCAGTGATTGAAATGGAAACGCCTACAGCTACCGTCCGGCCCAGGTATGAGGAAGAGCTGCCTGTCCTGGCGTACCGCACAGACAGCGAGCCCGGTGATTTGCTTACCGGCTTGTTTGACCCTTCACCCAAGTGCGCCACCTTCGGCAATGGCTTCTGGGCGTTCTACGCAGACTTTATGCTTTCCCCGGACTTGGCCTTTAATACGCTGCAGGCACGGGAAGCAGGTTTTGAAGACTATGCCAAGCAGCGCCGCGAGACTGAATCCCGGCTCTTCGCATTTAGCGGCGGCGTACGCTTGTCTATGATTGCAGACAACGGGCTGGCGCTTCGCACCGGGATCAATTATTCCCAGGTGAATGAAAAATTCCGCTTCTACGACGGACGGTCCGAAAGAACCGTCACAGAGGCCGTATTCGATAGCGATAATAATGTAATTGGTTACGATACCTTTACTGTAGTCGGCGAGCGCTACAAAGTAAGCAATAACATCTACCGCATGGTGGATATTCCTTTTATACTCGGTTATGAATTCAGAGCCGGCAATCTTGGCCTGGCGGTGAACGCTGGTGCTTACCTGAACCTGCTGTTCCGGCAGGATGGCGACTTCCTTTCTCCGGAAACACTTGAGCCGGTGCCGATTGACTCCGGTGACCCTGAGTCCTACCCGGCCTTTAAGCGTCAGACCGGCCTGGGATACTACGGCAGCCTTGGGCTAACCTACGAAACACCAAGCGGGCTGCAGCTTCTTCTGGAGCCGCACTTTAAGATATTCCCCAAGTCGGTCACACAGGACGAATATGCCCTTAAGCAGCGCTACATGAGCGCCGGCTTGTTCATGGGCATCCGCAAGCGCCTGTAATCGCCTTTTTCGGCGAAAGCCGGCCGGGACCACAAGGGCCTTCTCCGCTAACGGCAAAACTGCCAAAGCCGGGATGGCCCTTGTTCATTTTACGGGCCGCCTGCCGGAATGCGCTTCCCTGGTGGAGCAATCAGATTGCTGCTGCAGTTCGGTTATACTCAACTTCCCGCCCCATCCTGCATTATTATGAAGTCAAATCATTCGAAAAGACCATTCAACGCTAAACATGCAGTACACTCAATTAGGAAAGACCGATATCAAGGTCAGTAAGATATGCTTGGGTACGATGACCTTCGGCGAGCAGAATACCGAGGCAGAAGGCCATGAGCAGATGGATTACGCCTTTGATCAGGGCGTCAATTTTTTCGATACCGCCGAAATGTACAGCGTGCCCGGCCGGCCGGAAACACAGGGCAGTACGGAGCGCATTATCGGCAGTTGGCTGAAGCGGACGGGCCGCCGGGAGGATATCGTGCTGGCTACCAAAGTTACAGGGCCCTCGGCCGGGTTGAAGCACATCCGCAATCCACTGCGTTTCACGCCGGAGCAAATCCATGCCGCCATAGACGGCAGCCTGCAGCGCTTGCAAACGGACTACGTTGACCTGTACCAACTGCACTGGCCGGAGCGCAAGACCAACTACTTCGGCAAGCGGGGCTATATCCATGATCCGGCAGATGACTGGGAAGACAATATGCAGGAGGTACTGCAAACGCTGCAGGAACTGAAGGATGCAGGCAAGATCCGCCACTTCGGGGTTTCCAATGAAACTCCCTGGGGGCTGATGCGCTTCCTTTACCTGGCAGAAATGCACGGCCTGCCCCGCTGTGTAAGCATCCAAAACCCCTACAGCCTGCTCAACCGGACGTTCGAGGTCGGCTTGTCAGAGGTTGCCATTCGGGAGCAGTGCGGGCTTTTGGCATATTCTCCTATGGCATTCGGCCTGCTTTCGGGAAAATACCACCGCGGGCAGGATCAGGAGCGGGACCGGCTCAACCGCTTTAAGCAGCTTTCCCGCTACAACGGCCCCACCGCGCACGATGCTACTGCACGCTATCTGGCTATTGCCGAAAAGCATGGCCTCAGCCTGGCGCAGATGGCCCTGGCTTTCGTCAACTCCCGCCCCTTCACAACCTCCAATATCATCGGAGCTACCACAATGGAGCAACTAAGGGAAAACATCAGCTCGGCCGATATTCATTTGTCAGAAGAGCTGCTGCAGGAAATTGAAGGCGTACAGGAAGTTATTCCTAACCCGGCACCTTAGGGCGCTGTACGGAGCGGAAATAAGCGTTGAATGCAGCAGTTTTGAGCCGGGCTCTACCAGGAAAGGCCACAAATCATCCGCAAGGGCGCTCGGCTCTTCCTGGCTGCCCAAATGAGCCGCTGCATTCAATTCCAAAAACAAAAGTCTGCAGGCCTGTTAGTTAAGCACAAATTTTTTGGTACACCGCCCGGAAAGTTGCGGGATTTTATAGTAGATTTATGACAGTGATTTGACATAGCGTCGAAATTGGTGGAGTGCCCGTGCCGGAGCAAACCACCTCACTGCATTTGTATTACCTAAAATCCTTTACTACTATGAAAAAGCCTTTGAGCATCCTACTTGGCGTACTCATCCTCCTCATCTGTGTGGTAGCGCTCGGTGCTGCCTACGTAAATTTTGCACCCATTCCAAAGCACGAAGCACAGGCTCCGGAACTCCGTATAGAAGCCGATTCTGCTATGATTGCCCGTGGTGAAAGGCTGGTATCGCTCAGTTGTGCCCTCTGCCATGTAGGCAAAAAGGGACGAGCCATGGAAGGCGGCCCCTGGCGGGAGAAAGACCTCGGAGCGCTCTACGTCGCCAACCTTACCCGGCATCCCGAATCTGCAGCTTCCCGCTATACGGATGGGGAAATGGCGCTGCTGCTGCGCACCGGCATCAAGCAAAACGGCGAAATGGCCCTTACCATGCCCCGCTACGCCCATCTGTCGGACCGGGACTTGCAAAGCATCATCGCTTTCCTGCGGTCTGACTCTCCCCTGACGGCGCCATCCGATAAAACCTGGCCGGAGCGCGAGCTCAATATGCTGGGCAAAGTGCTGACCCGGGTGGCGATCAAACCGCTGCAGTACAACAGCAACGTAGCTGATCCCGACTTTGCCGACCCGGTTGCGCACGGGCGTTATCTGGCGCACAACCTGGCTTGCTACCATTGCCACTCTGCAGATTTTGCCACCGTGAACGAGTGGGAGCCCGAAAAATCCGAAGGCTACTTCGGCGGCGGCAACGGCATCGTCCGCAAGGAGTCGCCCGAGAAAATCCCGTCTACCAACCTGACGCCGCACCCTACCAATGGGCTGGGCCGGTACGCGATGGCGCAGTTTGGAGATGCGGTGCGCTACGGCAAACGCAACGATGGCAGCACGCTGGATCATTCTATGCCCCGCTTCACCAATCTGAACGATGAGGAAGTCGGCGCGCTGTGGGCCTACCTGCAAACGATACCAGCGCTGGAGTAGAACACCGCGGCACGAGTATCTTTTCGGAAATGGCAGCCCGTGCATTGCGATAAGCCGGCTGCTGCGTGTATCTTTGCGCCAAATTTTAGCATACGGCACATGCAACTGAAGCGCATCCAACACTACTTGGCGGAATACCGCCGCTACCTGCAATCCCGGGATGCCCGGGAGCAAGGGCTTGCCATTTTCGAGTCGCAGCGTATTTTTCAGGAGAACTGGGATCCGGAGGCTGAAGACTTCGCAGCGATGTACGATGCCTGCCTGCAGAATTCCACCACCCGGCGGCTCTGGAAGCGCCACGCCTATGAGCCCAAGCGTATGATGCTGGAGTTTATCCGCATGCAGCCGGATTTCGTGCGGCAGATGTTCCTGGACCTTTTCAACGAAGAGAAAAGTCTGGAAGGCCGGGCGAGCCGCTTCGTGTACTACTGCGATATGCTACTGCAGGAGTACCGCGACAAGCACCCCCGCTCAATTGATAATAACCACTACCACGACGATGACTACCAGATGGTGACGCTCTACCTGAGCTTCCACTATCCGGAGCGCTATGCCTATTATCAGGCTGGGCGGTTCCGGCAGTTGCTGGAGCAGCTGGGCAGCACTGACCTGCCGGCTGCCAATGATGTGGAGCGCTTTGCCAAAGTCATGCAGACGTTATACAAGCTGATGCAAAAGGAAGACGGCCTGCTGGAGCTGCACCGTGCCCGCCTGGACGAGCGCCGGCATTACGCGGAGGACAGCCTGCTGGCCGTATACGATTTTTACCAAACCATAACCGAGCCCGATTCAGGTATAAAAACCTTCGTGCCGGAGAAAGGAAGGCGCTAATGGAAAAGATGATTCGCATACTGGGGATGAGCCTTTTATTGATCTTGCCGGCTCTGGCAAAAGCGCAGCTGCATCAGCCCGTGCTGCCGGGCCTGCAGGGCAATGAGTTGCTGCAGGCGCTGCAAAACAGCTTTCGCCCTGATGCTGTGCTGACCTACGGAGAAGCCCGGGATGTCCTGTTCGGAGAAATAGACGCAAGAAACGACACCCTGTACGGAGTGTACACCGATTATGCGGTCTACCTGCCACCCGGGGAAGACCCTACCGTGGCTGCTTTTCAGGGCGGGAGCGGCATCAACACCGAGCATTCCTACCCGCGCAGCAAAGGTGCTGACGGTTTCGTGCCGGAGGCGGATATGCACCACCTGTTTCCCACCCGCGTGCAGGTCAATGCGGACCGCGCTTCTTTCCCCTATGCAGAAGTGCCGGACGCGGAAGCGCTGAGCTGGTACTACCTGGACCAGGAAGTCAGCAACAAGCCGGCTAATGATACCGGGCAGTTCAGCGAACTGGGCGTGATGGCCTTTGAGCCGCGCGATGCCTATAAAG
>CAJXXJ010000307.1 GCA_913062745.1 uncultured Phaeodactylibacter sp. | reverse complement strand
GTACACGGGGCAGGATACTTCTTTCTACAGCAATATCGCTTTCGTATTTACGAGTGTAGTCAGCACAAAGGATGAACTGCTGGGCGAACCCATGTATTTATATCCTAACCCGGCGGCTGAGGAAGCCTGGCTCCGGTGGGAGGCTGACCTTCCCGGGCCTGTGCAGATGCGCCTTTTCAATGCTCAGGGGCAGGCGGTGAAAAACTACAGTGCCGCAGGGGCAGCGCAAGCCTTTCGCCTGGCTCTTGAGGGCTTGCCGGCGGGCTTGTACACTTTAGAAATCCGGGTTTCCGGGCAGCGCGCCTTAAGGAAGCTGATGAAAAATTAACCCGAATCATTGAGGGGATTTCGCGTTTGACCCCCCGATAAAGATTGGGGAGAAGAGCCGGGCTTTCGTGAATTAAGCTGACAAAAGGCGCCTTTGCGAACATCGCTGCCCTGAGGCAGTTACATAAAAGGCGCTTGAACCCCTTTAAGATAAACTTAACAGCTGTGGAGGCGGCAATTTTATTCCCAATTGCGTTACCTCCGTGTGTATTTGCGTCACAACGTATTGTACGCAACCTTGAAACGAATTAATTAACAAAAAACACTATTTGAATTATGCGTAATTTGCTCCTAAAACTATCTGGTGTGGCGATCGTGTTCACCCTGCTCCTGACCACTACAGGCTGTGAAGATGACGAACCGATCATTACGAATCCGGTAGGCCCGCAGATTGATATACTGAGCGGCACAGACCTTACCTCTATGGATACGGAACTAGCCCCGGGCGAATCCTTCACCGTAGCTGTTGCCATCTCTACCGGCGATGAGCCACTCAATTCTTTCTCTTTTCTGGTAGATGGCCAAACCGTAAGCGCTGCTCAAATCGATAACTACATTACCGAATACCTTGTAGACGGGGTGGCGCAAACCACCGTCAACAACCCTTACCTGCTGGTAGGCGATGACGTGAAAGACGGAGCGACCATCACCCTCGAAATCGTGCCCTTTGAGCAAATGGACGGCGAAACCCGTACCTACAGCTTCCTGGTGACTGACGAAGGCAACGAGACAGCTCAGGAGAGCCTGGAAATCACGATCATTGACCCGACTACGCCGATTGATACTACGATGATGGGTATCTTCTTTAATGTAGCCGGGGGAGAGAACGGTTCTATCGACCTGGATTCAGGAGAAAATGTTCCTTCGCAGGCAGGTGGAGGGACCACACAAGCGGAAGTGGAATCCTCTGAGCTGCGGGACATGGGGCTGGACTGCACCATACCTGCTCCCGGCTTCAACTGGCGCCGTCAGGTATCTACTGTAAATGGTGCAGATATGGTAGCTGTGGATGAGTCTCAACTGGAGAACTTCACCTTTGATAATGTGACTTCAAAAGAACAAATTGAAGCGGCTTTCAATACCGGGATCGCGTTAGGTGAAGGAGAAGTGATCAATTGTGCTACCGGAAATGTGTCAGCAACGAGAGAGAACGTTACAGATGAACTGTCCGTTGGCGATATGCTGGCGGTATTCAGAGACGGCCGCTACTACCTGGTACGCATCGATGATATCACGGAGACCGATAATAGCAACGCGGACTTCTACGAAATATCCATCAAGTACTAAACCGGCTCCCAAAGCCTGACAAAAAACCAATGCAACGGCGCAATCCAAATGGGTTGCGCCGTTTTTCGTAAGGGCCTGCCGGTGAAACAGCGCAAAAAAACGCTAATACCCATCGTGCAGCGCCTCACAATTTAATCTACTGCGCTTCGTTTTTCCATTGTTTTGCGACAAAGCGTACTTTTGCGCCCATAATCAGGATGATGAAAACAATGATACAACGCTTACTGCTACTCTGCCTGCTGGCTTTTCCCGCGATGCTGCCCGCACAGTGCCCGCTGGCGCTGGATACGATAGACCGTTTCGACAGTACCCGCCTGGTCATGACGGAACCGATTTCTATTGGCCAGCTTATTCCGAGCCTGTACGAGACCGTTGACGGGCCCAAGATCATTGACGAAGGCAAAGCCGTGTTTTCCTTTGCGGAAGACGATCAGAGCCCGATTGAGTCCTTCTTTTTCACCATCGTTGCGCCGGAGTACGATTACCTCAAAATCGAGTCCGGCAAAAATGTCATTTTAGCCTTTGCTGATTCCACAGCAGCGCCCCTTCTCAATTTCCCGGACCGGGGTACCTTCAATAAAGATACCAATATGCGCATGTATCAGCATACCTGCGTAGTGCCGATAGATGTGTACTACCGCATGGCCTACGTGGGCGTGGTGGGCATCCGTATCCGCTATGAAACGAAAAAGCGGACTATACTGATTACCGATGAGCAGCGCGAGGCGCTCATGCAGGCCGTGCGCTGTGCCGGGCAGGCCGTGAAGCTGGATACCGCCAAACCATAAAAGTGTTAAACAAAACATTTTTATTCAAACAAAATTTGTCAACAATATACCCACAGGCTAACTTGCTGTCGTATCAAATCACCCGGACTGATTGAGGGGGCAGTGCTTCAGCTGCTCCTCTGCGCAGGCAGTATTTGCTTCAACAAAAGGCATGGGGCCTGCGGTGGTCCACAAACCCTTATTGATGATGAGCACACAGGAAGTAGCCCAACAGCTCGTTGAGTTCTGCCGGCAGGGCAAACACCGGCAGGCCATTGAAGAACTCTATGCACCGGACATCTTAAGCATCGAGCCGGTAGGAGAGGAACGGGAAGTCAGAGGCATTGATGCTGTTCTGGTCAAGAATGATTATTTCGAAAAAACGATGGAGGTACACAGCGCTGATATTTCGGACCCCGTCGTTGCGGATGATTATTTCTCTATCTCCTATGCGATGGATGCTACGGACAAGACCCGGGACCTGCGGGAAGACATGAGCGAAATTGCGGTGTACAAGGTCAAAGACGGTAAAATCGTCCGTGAGGAGTTCTTCTACCACTGGGAAGAAGCCTAAGCGATCTCTGTAGTCCTTTACTAATGCTTCCTCAGGGGCTGATACGCATGCATGTTGTATCAGCCCCTGACTTTTATCAAAGCGGCGGCTGATAAAAGTCACTTTCTTGTTTGACCTAGATCACAGACCTTTCTTCTGTTCTCTCTTTACTTTGTATTCAGATTCAACGGAAAACAAAGCCTTACCATGCTGAGTAAATTTAACAACCGCTGCCCCTGAGCAGCTCCTACTACGGGCAATTTTTTTGCCTCAATACATGAACGCATGTTCATATTTACAACAGCTTTTTTGAGAACCTAAAATGAACTCTAAATCAATCTAAACCATGAAAGTAGAACAAATATATACCGGATGCCTGGCAGAAGCCGCTTACTACATCGAGAGCAATGGCGAAGCCGTAATCATAGACCCGCTGCGCGAAACCACTCCTTACATCGAGCGTGCGGAAGCGGACGGTGCCCGCATTAAGTATGTGCTGGAGACGCACTTCCACGCCGACTTTGTCTCCGGCCACCTCGACCTTGCCAACAAAACGGGCGCTGCCATCGTATTTGGCCCTACCGCCCAACCGGAATTTGATGCGTACATCGCTAAGGACGGCGAAGAGCTGAAGGTAGGCAACGTCACTATTCAGGTGCTGCACACACCGGGACACACTATGGAGTCTTCCACCTTCCTGCTGAAGGACGAGGATGGCAAAGACTACGCTATTTTCACCGGCGATACCCTTTTCCTGGGTGATGTGGGCCGCCCGGACCTGGCTGTGAAGACCGACCTGTCCCGTGAGGACCTGGCCGGGCACTTGTTTGACAGCCTGCGCAACAAGATCATGCCGCTGTCTGATGATGTCATTGTATACCCGGGCCACGGTGCCGGCTCTGCCTGCGGTAAGAAAATGAGTTCCGAAACCTGGGGCTACCTGGGCGATCAGAAAAAGACCAACTACGCGCTGCAGCCGATGACGCGCGAAGAGTTTGTGAAAGAAGTAACCGACGGCCTGGTGGCGCCTCCGCAGTACTTCCCGAAGAATGCGGTGATGAACAAAAGCGGCTATCAGTCGATCGACGATATCCTGGAGCGTGGCCTCAATCCGCTCAGCGTGCGTGCTTTCAAGGCAGCATGGGCAGAGGAGGAAGCGCTGGTGATTGACACCCGTCATCAGGATGACTTTGCACAGGGCTTTATTCCTGGTGCCATCTTCATCGGTATTGACGATAACTTTGCAATGTGGGTAGGCGCGCTGATTACTGACCTGCAGGTGCCCATTCTTTTTGTGGCAGACGAAGGCCGCGAGAAAGAGGTGGTGACCCGTCTGGCCCGCGTTGGCTACGACAACCCGATCGGTTACCTGAAGGGCGGATTCGATGCCTGGAAAGAAGCCGGCGAGGATGTGGACGCTATTACGGAAGTAACGGCAGAAGAACTGGCTCAACGCTACGATCAGGAAGGCATGAATGTGCTGGATGTGCGCAAAGCAAGCGAGTACAGCGCACAGCATGTACTGGGCGCGCAGAACTTCCCGCTCGATTTTATCAACCAAAATATGAGCGAAGTGGACCGCAACAAGCAGTACTTCCTGCACTGTGCCGGTGGCTACCGCTCTATGATCACCGCCTCTATCCTGAAGTCCCGTGGCTTTGAGCAGGTGGTGAATGTGAAAGGCGGCTACAAGGCGCTGGTTGAAACCGAGCTGCCAATGACCGAGTACGAAGAGCAGATCACAGAACTGTAAGCATCATACTGCACTATCATCTTGAAAGCACAGCGGGCTTCCCATCAGTTTGGGGAGCCCGTTTTTCGTCAGGGTACATCAGAGGCGCGTAAAAATAGTCGGGCAGCTTGCCGGTAGACTTGAACAATTATTTTCGGTTTTTGTATTTTTGTCCAAATTAAAACCGGTAATTATGGAAGCGTTCCTGACCTTTTTTGAAAATATGCCGACCTGGCAAAAACTGGGCTGGGTGTTTGCCTGCCTGTCGATCAGTTGGGTGCTCGAAGGTGCTGTGCCGCTGGTCACGCTGAAGTACAGAAAGTGGCGGCATGCCGGCATCAATCTGGTGTTTCTCAGTACCTCGATGGTGATCAACCTGCTGTTTACCATAGCCACAGCCGGCGTTTTCATATGGGCCGCGCAGTACAACGTAGGCTTGCTTTACTGGACGGAGTTGCCGCTGTGGGCAGAGCTTATCCTTGCCGTGATGTTGCTCGATTTTCTGGCGCAATACGTCGCGCACTACCTTTTGCATAAAGTAAAGTGGATGTGGAAATTCCACCTGGTCCATCACAGTGATACCAAGGTGGACGCCACCACTGGTACCCGCCACCATCCGGGAGACTATGTGATCCGTGAGGTGTTTGCGCTGCTGGGCGTCATTCTGTTCGGCATTCCGCTCGCATTTTACTT
>CAJXXJ010000306.1 GCA_913062745.1 uncultured Phaeodactylibacter sp. | reverse complement strand
GCGCTTTTCGATGAAAATCTTTTCCAGGCTGGCAAAGTGCAATTTCTCCTGCAGCTCGTGTTTGCGTATTTCCAGCTCCTGCCGCAGCAAGTCCTTGGTGCTCTCGGTGCAGCTTTCCAGGATTTCGCTTACCGTCAGGAAGTACGGCCGGTCCTCGATGATGACACAGGCATTCGGGGAGAGGGACACTTCGCAGTTGGTAAAGGCGTAGAGCGCATCCATAGTAAGGTCGGGGGATACGCCGCTGCCCAGCTCCACCAGTATTTCCACATGCTCGGCGGTGTTGTCCATCACCCGCTTGATTTTAATCTTACCCTTGTCATTCGCCTTCAGGATGCTGTCGATCAGGCTCTGCGTGGTGACGCCGTAGGGCAGTTCGCGGATCGCCAGCGTGCTTTTGTCCACAATTTCGATTGGGGCCCGTACTTTGACTCTGCCGCCGCGTTTGCCATCGTTGTAATCGGAAACGTCAACCAGGCCACCCGTCTGAAAATCCGGGTAAATTTTTACCCGCTTGCCCTGCAGCAGTTTGATGGAGGCCTTGATCAGCTCAATGAAGTTATGGGGGAGAATCTTTGTAGACAAGCCCACTGCGATGCCGTCTGCTCCCTGTGCAAGCAGAAGCGGAAATTTCATGGGCAGGTCGATGGGTTCCTTTTTGCGCCCGTCGTAGCTCAGCTGCCACTCGGTAGTCTGCGGGTTGAAGGCCACATCGAGGGCAAATTTGGTCAGGCGGGCCTCGATATAGCGGGAAGCCGCCGCGCTGTCTCCGGTGCGCACATCGCCCCAGTTGCCCTGTGGGTCAATGAGCAGATCCTTCTGGCCGAGGTTTACAAGGGCATCTCCAATAGCAGCATCGCCGTGCGGGTGGTACTGCATCGTCTGCCCGATGATATTGGCTACTTTGTGGTAGCGGCCGTCGTGCATTTCGCGCATAGCGTGCAGTATCCGGCGCTGCACCGGCTTAAGCCCGTCGCCTATGCTCGGCACCGCCCGCTCCAGTATCACGTAGGAGGCATAGTCGAGAAAGTAGTCCTCGTACATGCCTTTCAGGTTAATTACCGAAGGCTGTCCATTCTTGTCCGCTCCGTTTTCGCTCATGCTTGTCTTGGTTGGAGTTTGATCGCCAAAAGTACAAAAATATTGCTAATTTTTAAAACAGAAAATTTTTAAAAACCGATCAAACAACCAAATTGTAGGTAGTTTGGCCACCGGCTTTTTTTGCCCCCAAAAGCAGCGGAAAGTATGAAGCGGACGTTTTAATACACGGTAGGATTACCGCCCCCGGTTGTAATTATACTCGAATTGGGCTAATTTGGGCTAACAGAACGTACATGAATATCGCTTTGCCCTTAGAGCACGAAGAAAAAGGACTGATCAAGGCCTGCGTCCGCCGGGAGAGATGGGCCCAAAAGGTGCTGTACGAAACGTACTACAGCAAGATGATGGGCGTATGCCTGCGCTATGCCAATGATGAAGAAGAAGCGCTGGATATCCTGCACGAAGGCTTCATCAAGGTGTTTCGCCATATCAGCAAGTATCAGCCCGGCACTTCGCTCAGCGCCTGGATTCGGCGGATCATGGTCAATACTTCGATTGATTACTACCGGAAAAACACCCGCCGCCGCACAGAGGACATTGAGCAGGCTTATGACCTGAGCTCCAACGATGCTGATGCCATCAGCCAGTGTTCCGAGCAGGAGATACTGGCAGCCATTCAGGAGCTGACGCCGGCCTACCGCGCTGTCTTCAACCTGTACGTCATCGAAGGCTACGCTCACCGGGAAATTGCAGACATGCTCGATATTACGGAGAGTACTTCGCGCTCCAATCTGGTAAAAGCAAGATTAAAACTTAAAGACATATTAAGCGCCAGGATGTAAATTATGGATAAACGAGAGACAGAAAAGTTCGACGAGATCTTCCGGGATCGGCTCAGTGAGCTACAGGCCCCTTTCCGGGCAGAGCACTGGGGCCGCTTTGCCGAGCGGCTCGACGAAGGCGCACTGGAGGAGGAGGTGGAAGCCGGCACCCCCGATGCCAACCTGAGGGAGCTGGATACTGCGCTCTCCGGTAAAATGCACGGCTACGAGGTACCCTACCGCCCGGAGCACTGGGACCGTATGGAGCATCAGCTCAACCGGGCGTTTTCCTGGCCGGCTTACGTACTCCGCTTCAAAGCGCTGGAGCTTCTGGTATTTCTGCTGCTCTTTCTGGCACTCTGGCAGTATTTGCCGGAAGGCAGCTACAGAGGGCCGCAGGCTGTAGCCCCGGGCACAGAATTGCCCCCTTCATCTGATGAGAACCGGAGCGCAGCCGAACAGGCTGGGCAGCCCCTGAACGGGCAGTCGGCTAATCCGGAAACCGCAGCAGCACCTGACGGGACAGACACTGAAACATATACCGCCTCCGTAGGCGCGCCGGCTGGCCCCAACCTTGGCAGCGTACTGCCTCCACCGCCACCCGGTGAAGCCTATGCCAAGGCCGCGCTGAACCCGCTTTCGCCGCTAAACGGCCGCAAATTTGCCCCGTTGGCAGAATCTAATGCGACGGCACAGTTGCCCGCCGGCCTGAATGAGCGCATTCAGAACGGTGCTGCTTCCGAAAGCAAACCGGCGGCTGCTCATGAAGGTGCCCTGGCCGCTTTGCTGCCGATTCCGGGCAGGGACCACTATCCCGAACTTGGCCCGCAGGGCCTGGGCGAAGCCGGGCAAATCCGGCCCAACCGCAGCAAGAGCATCATCCGCCTGGGCATGTTTGGCAGCGGAGAGTACAATCATATCATAGTGCCGGCGAGCGAGAGCAGCCGGCTGAGCGAAAGTTTTGAACGGGCGGCCCTCGGGTACGGCGGCGGTTTGTCGCTGGGCTTTGACTTTGGCCGCATCGAACTGGGTACGGGCGCTATCTACGCTGCCCGGCAGTATCCCGTGGGGCTGGTGTATGTGCAGGGCAGCCTCGGGCGCGGCTTTGAAGGGGACGAGCTGAGGACCACCGAGCTGAATATGATCAACGTGCCGATCCATCTGCGTTACGATTTCGTGCAGCGCAACCGCTGGCGGGTATACCTGCTCGGCGGCGGCTCGGTACAGGTGGCCTTTCAGACTAATTACTACACTGCCAATGCTCCGGAATTCAACTTCATGCCTGTTATGCCTGCACCACCGGAATCAGACGGCGCGGAGAAGGCGATCGACCGCATCCGGCAAAATGGCGTGGGCTGGTTCGAAGGGGGCTCCTTTGATGATAATGCCTACCTGACTGCTAATTTCGGATTTGGCGTAGAGCGGCATATGACGGAGCGTTGGAGCCTATTCGCACAGCCGGTGTATCAGCATTCTTTCTATTACTTTAAGAATATCGACGGGCTGGGGCCCAACAATGACCGGATCAACTCCCTGTCTTTGCTATTTGGCACCCGGGTTCGTATCCGGTAGGCTGTTTTACTCCTCCTTTAGGCGGAAGCCTACTCCGTGAATGTTCTCTATCTTGAGCTGCTCGTCGGAGCGCAGATATTTACGCAATCGCGAGATGAAAACGTCAAGGCTGCGGCCGAGAAAGTAATCGTCCTCACCCCATAGCCGCTTGAGGATGTCTGAGCGGCGGATAACCTCATTTTTGTGCTGGCTGAATACCCGCAGCAGATCCGCTTCCTTTTGCGTAAGCCGGCGGCTTTCACTGCCCTCCCGCAGCTGCAGGTTCTTGTAGTCAAATTCAAACTTGCCAATCTTGAAATGGTCCTGTGGCTGTGGCGTGCTGATGCTGCTGCGCCGCAGGAATACCTCTACCTTCAGGATCAACTCCTCTATACTGAAAGGCTTGGTGATATAGTCGTCCGCCCCGAGGCGCAACCCGTGGAGGCGGTCTTCCTTCAGCGATTTGGCTGTCAGGAAGAGGATGGGCGTCTGCTTGTCGTGCCGGCGGATTTCCGCTGCGATCGTATAGCCATCGGTGTCCGGCAGCATGACATCGAGAATAAAGAGGTCGAAATGGGGCGGCCCTCCGATAAGCCGGAGCGCTTCATCCCCGCTGCTGCAGTGCGTGATGGTGTACCCCTGCAGTTCCAGGTTATCTTTGGTGACAAAGCTCAGGCTTTCGTCATCCTATACGTAAAGAATATGTGCTTTCATGGGCTTTTCTTGCGTGTTCTGTCAATAGAGTTGGGAAAAATAGGCCGCTGCCCGCCGCGCCGGATTCTGCCGGGCAAGGGACCGCATCCGATGCAGCAAGCTGGGTTTGGCCATCGGGATAGTGATGTCCACTGTAGTCCCCTGCCCGGGCTCGCTCTGCAGGCTCAGTTGCCAGCCGTGGGCCTCGCAGATGTTTCGGACGTAGTACAGCCCCAGGCCGAAGCCCTTCACGTTGTGGACATTACCGGTTGGCACCCGGTAAAACTTATTGAAAACGCGGTGCAGATGCTCTTTGCTGATGCCCACGCCCCGGTCGCTTATCCGAATGCGGGCTGCCTGGTCACTAAGCACCGCTTCCACATCAATATCGGGCTTTTCCCGGCAGTACTTTATAGCGTTGTCCAGCAAGTTATACAGAATATTGGTAAAGTGCAGGCGGTCGGCCTCTACTACTGCTGCCCCGGTAGCAATATGGCTCCTGAGGCGGCCTCCCGTTTTCTCTACCTGAAGGGCTGCGCCCTCTACAATGCTCTGCAGGGTTTCCGACAAAGGCAGCGGCTCTTTCTTGAGCTCAAAATTCCCCTGCTCTATACGAGCCAGCTGCAGCACTTTTTCTACCTGCCCGTTCAGCCGTTGATTTTGTTCTTTCAAAATGGCAGCATAACGGCTCAGCCGGTGGTCTTCCTGCACCTGCGGCGAGCCGGCGAAGACGTCAGCAGCTATCTTGATGGTGGAAATGGGAGTTTTGAACTCATGCGTCATGTTATTGATAAAATCCTTCTGCAGCTCGGACAGCCGCTTTTGCCGCAGGATGACAAACATGGAGTACGCAAAGAACAGCAGCACAAGCAGCAGCACCGCCGAAAAAAAGATGGACAGCTGCATCTTGCCAAACAGGTAGCTGGAGCGGCTCGGAAACTTAACACTAAAGTAGTAGGTGAATTTATCGTCTTTGGGCAAGTTTCCCAGTTCTGAGACTTCAGAGGGGCCTTCCGGGCTGAAGCTGCAGTAGTTGCCATAGACCATCTCGTTGGTCGTGCAGTCAAAGACGGCGTACTCAAAATCGACGTAGAGCGCCAGGCGTTCAAACTCCTTTTGCAGAAAGTATTCCAGGTGTTCCTCGTCGATCTCGCTTTCTATGTTAACCACATAGGAGTTGGAAGTCCGCTGATTGACGATGTTGCGGGCCGGGAGTTCTCCCCCATTGAGGGCCACCACGTTACAGGCCACCCGGTAAAGC
>CAJXXJ010000305.1 GCA_913062745.1 uncultured Phaeodactylibacter sp. | reverse complement strand
TGACGGACTGCGGTTCATACTGGCTTTGCTCTACAGCCAGCAGTTTTTCTTTTTTGCTGAATTCCAGATTGGCCAGCTCATCGCGTATGCCGCGCAGTTCGATTGCCGTATCGATGCGGGCCTGCTCCAGTTGCGTCTGCACCTTTTCGATTTCGGTGGTCAGGTCGGTCATTTTGCCAGCCAGCTCGGTGCGGTCGAGCGAAGCGACATAGTCGCCTTCTTCCACTACGGTGCCTTCAGTGATCAGGTCAGAAAGGGTAGTTTCAAAAATACCGGCGGCGCGCATACCCTGCGGTGCCCGGATTTTTACGGAGCGTTTGGCAGCAAGTTCGCCGGTAGCAGTCACTTCCACTTTAAAGGTGGCGCGCTGCAGCTTAATGGTCAGCTCATCTTCCTGCTCGGTACCGGTGCTTCCATAGCTAAAATACCAAACCGCTCCGCCGCCGAGGATCAGCAGCAAAGCGAGCGGGAGAATACGGGAGAGGGACATAACAGTGGGTGTATTGTTGTAGGCTTAAAAGTACTCAAAAGCCTCAGATTTACACGGGGTTTTACATTAACTTAACACTTACACTAAGTAATCAAATTAATTAAAATGCTGATATTCAGGTGTTTGAATCATGTTTCCACAGCCTGCACGGTGTTATCCACATTTTATGTCCATGCTGTGGAAAGCGATTTACGGGGGTACTCATTTTTTTCGGGGCGGCCATAGCCTTACTATATCTGGGTTTGCCGATTTAGCGGACAGGCGGAGTGCTCAAAACTTTTCAACAGGGGTTTTTTATGTAGGATATTTTTGCCAACTTTGTATTCCTCCGCTAATTAGAAGGGCACAGACAACAATACCACTTAAGTGCGATACAAATTACTGTTTGCGGTAACGCATTCAGCTTGTAAGACGTATCTTAAGACCTGACTTGCTGATACTCTAGGCTTATAGCCCAAATATTATTTTTCACAGCATCAAAACTGCAGAATGACAAAAGATCATGCTACAGTCTGGGGTAACTGTTTGCAGACCATTCGCAAGAATGTAAACCAACAGAGTTTCAAAACCTGGTTTGAGCCGATCAAGCCAGTGCGACTGGAAAGTAATGCTTTGACCATCCAGGTCCCGAATAAGTTTTTTTACGAGTGGCTGGAAGAGCATTATGTAAACTTGCTTAAGACGACGATACGACGAGAACTAGGGAAAAGAGGGCGTCTGGAATACCAGATCCTCAAAAACGGAACCAATGGCCATGGTGCCCGGCAAGCTGCTTCAGCAGCCGGCACCTACGCGGGCGGCACCTACAAAAATGGTAAGGCCGATAAACCGAACAAGGGCTTTGCGCCCGGCATGGTGGATACGGATACCATTAAAAACCCCTTCGTCATACCGGGCATCCGCAAAGTGAAAGTTGACCCCCAGCTAAACCCGAATTACCAGTTTGACAATTACATCGAAGGCGACTGCAACCGGCTTGCACGTTCTGCAGGTTTGGCTATTGCCAAAAAACCGGGCGGCACCTCCTTCAACCCCCTCGTTATCTTTGGGGACGTAGGGCTGGGCAAAACCCACCTGGCACACGCTATCGGCAACGATGTGCTCGACCGCTTCCCGAGCAAGACGGTGCTTTATGTCTCCAGCGAGAAGTTTACGAACCAGATTATACAGTCCATCAAGAATAACGCGGTAAACGACTTCGTCAATTTCTACCAGCTGATTGATGTGCTGATTGTGGATGACATACAGTTCCTGGCCAATAAGCAGAAGACTCAGGAGATTTTCTTCCACATCTTCAACCAGCTGCACCAGAACGGGCGGCAGATTATCATCACTTCTGACCGTCCGCCGAAAGATCTCGACGGCATGGAGGAGCGGCTGCTGTCCCGGTTTAAATGGGGGCTGTCTGCCGACCTGCAGGCACCCGACCTGGAGACGCGCATGGCAATCCTTGAGGCTAAGATGAATCAGGAGGGCGTAGAGCTTCCGGCCAGCGTTACTGAATTCATCTGCTACAATATCCAGAATAACATCCGGGAGCTGGAAGGCGTGCTGGTATCGCTAATCGCCCAGTCTTCGCTTAACCGCCGCGAGATCGATATGGAGCTGACTAAGCAGGTCATCCGTAATTTCGTAAAGCAGATCAACAAAGAAATCACCGTTGAGTATATTCAGCGGCTGGTGGCCGAGCACTTCAGCCTGCCGGTGGAAAAGCTGCAGGGCAAAACCCGCAAGCGCCAGGTCGTGATTGCACGTCAGCTGTCCATGTATCTGGCAAAGAACCTGACCGACAAGTCGCTGAAAGCTATCGGCGAGACCTTCGGCGGGCGGGATCACAGCACCGTGATTTACTCCTGCCGCACCGTGTCTGACCTGATGGAGACCGATGTGATCTTTAAGGATACAGTCTCTGAGCTGGAAAAAAAGATCAAACTGAGCCTTCACGATCAGTAAGTGAACTTTTTTTTGCCCGGCAGTTGTTTGACACTCAGCACACTGGAAAAAAACTGAAGGAAATTACCCGAAAGGGGTTTGAAAATAAGCTGTAGGTTTTTACCTTTGCAATCGCTCAAGAAAAGGCGGCTGATGTGCCGCCGGAGCAGCTAAGGTTTTTTCGGGGCGTAGCGCAGTCCGGTTAGCGCACCTGCTTTGGGAGCAGGGGGCCGCAGGTTCGAATCCTGCCGCCCCGACTATTTAGGTACTTTACCTGGTGACGTGGGTGAGTGGCTGAAACCACCAGTTTGCTAAACTGGCATACTCTTAACGGGGTATCGGGGGTTCGAATCCCCCCGTCACCGCACAACGAAGCCCGCTGTGATTACTCGCAGCGGGCTTTTCGTTTTTACCCTTCTCTTCCTGCTACCATGCAGGCACTCAATCGCAGCTTGTTACTTTCTCCATTTTCCGGTGCTGGCCATAGCCTCGGCGTAGTCGGAACTGAGGCGGCCGTTCAGCGCCTCTTCATCAGAAGATGAAAGCATATCAGGCTGATGCAGCTTCTCGGTAGGCAGGTCGGCCAGTTCGGGCAGCCACTCGCGGATAAAATCGCCTTTGGCATCGTAGCGCGTAGACTGAGAGAAGATGTTGAAACGCTTCTCTTCCCGCGGGTCGCTGCCAACGCCGGCAATGCTATTCCAGTTGCCCCAGTTGCTGGCCGGGTCATAATCTACCAGAACAGATTCGAAATATTCGGCACCCATTTGCCAATTGACCTGCAGGTCGTGCACCAGGAAGCTGGCTACATTCTGCCTGCCGCGGTTGGACATATATCCGGTAGCTTTGATCTCCCGCATATTAGCATCTATGAAAGGGATACCGGTTTTGCCGTCAATCCACTTTTGCAGCAGGTGCTCATCGTTTCTCCAGCGGGGGTCCGCCTGATCGACAACGCCGCCCTTAGCAAAAACCCGCTCTTGGTATTTTTTGGCCATGAAGCGGTGATAATCCCGCCAGAGCAATGCGTGAAACACCCCTTCCACTGCTTTGGGGTTGCCGCCCTGCTCCCCGTAGGACTTGAGGTGGTGGTAAATCAGCTTGGGTGACAGGCACCCCTGCGCCAGCCAGGCTGAAAACTTCGTAGAGTATCCTTCTCCGGCTACCCCGTCGCTCATCTGGCAGTAGTGCTCAATTTCCCGGTCTTCCCAGACATAATCGTAAAGGTGCTGAAGGCCGGCAGATTCGCCACCCCGGTGTTGGATAGCTGCCCGGCGGTCCTGCTCGCCGCTCTGCTCATAGCCCAGGTCTTCCATGCCGGGGATTTCTCCGGCTTCGAGGCGCACCGTGATATCTGGCATGACCGCTGGTTTGGGCAGCGGCTCGCGCACCGGCACATAGCGCTCTACCTCCTTTTTAAACTGGGAGAATGTATCCGGCGTGTGCGTGATGGGGAACGGAAGATCAGCCGTATAGTACAGCATTTTGCCGCGGCTGTAGCGGATCTCCTGCCCTACTGACCAAAGCCGCTTTTCCAGTTCGTCCTGAACATACACTTCATCCGGCGTACGTTCGCGGTTGCAGAATACCCAGCTCGACTTCGCCTGCCGGGCCAGCTGAAACACCTCTTCCTCCGGATGGCCGACCCGGACGATCAGGTCGCAACCCCGCTCCCGCAGCGAATTCCTGAGGTCAGCTACCGATTCAATGATGAATTTTGCCCGGTAAGCTCCCGTCTTCCGGAACCCGAAATTGGTGGTCTGTTCCCTAAACTGCCGCTCGTCGAAAACGTAGATGGGAATGACCTCATCGGTATACTGCAGGGCTTCAGTGAGTGCTTCGTTATCATGGAGCCTCAAATCCTGCCGAAACCACATTATGCCGCGCTTGGTGTACATCAAAATAGTAAGTTTCAGTGATTGGTGAAAGTACAACACGAGGGCCATCTAATGGTTTTGGGTTTCGCCATCGATTCTCTACTTTTTTACACTGTGAACTAATTGTTGGCAGCACACGTTGGACAGGGCGAATTTCAGGACTCCGAGCTTAAGAAAAATGGATACTAACCAGATAGATAAAGAATTGACTTTCAGGACTTCACGCAGCTCCGGCAGCGGTGGGCAGCACGTCAACAAGACGGAGACACAGGTAGAGCTGCTCTTTCAGCCGGCTACTTCGGAAGGCTTGTCGCTTTCAGAGCGCAAACGCATTGAGCAAGCCCTGGGCAAGCGCATCAATAAAGAGGGGTGGCTAAGCGTACGGTCCAGCGCCCGCCGTTCTCAGGTGCTCAATAAAAAGGAGGCTGTCAAAAAGTTTTACCGGCTGATTGAGAAAGCACTCCGCAAACGCAAGCGCCGCTCCGGGCCCAAGCCGCTGAAAGCCAACCCGCGGAAAAGGCTGGAGGAAAAACGGCGCCAATCTGAGAAAAAAGCGCTGCGCGGAAAGATAGACCGGTGATCAACCCTTTGCTGGCTACGGCGTTATTTTGCAAACTAAAAACTTTACCATGCGCCCTACCCTGCTGATACTCGCAGTAATCTTTTGCACCGCTACCCTGCTACAGGCACAGGATAAAGCAGCCTACAAAATATTTGACAAAGAGGGAAAACCGGTTACCTTCCGGGAAATGGCTGAGGCAGTGGCAGAAGGAGACGTCGTCTTCTTCGGTGAGCTGCACAACAACCCCATCGCCCACTGGCTGCAGCTGGAGCTTGCCAAGGAGCTACACAAACGGGAAGGAGAAAACTTTGTGCTGGGAGCCGAGATGTTCGAAGCAGATAATCAGCTGCTGCTGAATGAATACCTGTCCGGGCAAATCGACGACAAAGTATTTGAAGATGAAGCCCGGGTGTGGAACAACTACAGCACGGATTATAAGCCCCTTGTGCAGTATGCTAAAGCAAACGGCATTCCTTTTATTGCTACCAATGTTCCCCGCCGCTACGCCAATCTGGTTTTCCGG